>JAGWVO010000028.1 GCA_018970845.1 Planctomycetota bacterium | reverse complement strand
GTCGCGGGTGGGGTGGATGTCACCCCGGCCATGGGAGCGACTGAAGATGAACCCCGACCTCACCGAAATCGCCTGCATTCTGGATCGTTCGGGATCGATGGAATCGATCCGGGAGGACGCCATTGGCGGCTTCAACGCCTTCCTGAAAGCCCAGCAGGGGCAGTCCGGCCAAGCCCGGCTGACGCTGGTGCTTTTCGACAACGAGTACGAGGTCCCTGAAAACGGGGTTCCCCTGTCCGGGGTGAAGCCGCTCGACTCCACCACATTCGTGCCTCGCGGAACGACGGCGCTTTACGACGCCATCGGCCGCACCATCAACGAGGTTGGCGCCCGCCTCGCGCGCTTGCCGGAGGCCGAGCGTCCGGCCAAGGTCGTCGTGGCGATCCTCACCGACGGGCAGGAAAATTCCAGCACCGAATTCACCCGCGATACCGTCCGTTCGATGATTGACCACCAGCGGACGGCGTACTCGTGGGATTTCGTGTACCTGGCCGCCAACCAGGACGCCGTGACGGCGGCCCGTGACATCGCCATTCCCGCTCCCGCGGCGTTCCAATTCCAGGCCGACAAGGCGGGCATCATCAACGCCATGCATATGATGTCGGCCGAGGTTACCCGGCGCCGGAAGTCCTAGGCGAGGGAACCGGCAGGAAAGGCAAGCGCGCGACAAGGTCGGAGGCGGTGGCCGGAACCAACGGCCTGTAGCCGGCGAGCGCGAGCCTGGCCGAACCCAAGGCGCATTCCTTTTCGAGAAGGTACCAGCGGTTGTAGGCCTCGCGGCGGCGGTTCACCGGCGCGAGGTCGGCTGTTTCCAAGGTTTCGCGCCAGAATCGGTTGAACTCTTCCAGGTCGCGGTTCCATCGCCGGTATTCCAGCCTTGGCAAGGCGATCCACCAGGCCCGGCCGGGGGGGAAGCGCAGCGAGGCGGGCAAAAGGTTTTCGAGCGTGCCAAGGGCCACCAGCGCGCCCGGGTCGTCGCCCGTCAGGCGTCGCCAGTCTCCGGAACGGGCCTTGAGCCAGGCCATCCGCCGGCCCAGGGGATCCAGCCATTGCCGGCGGGACCGGTTCAGCGCGGCCAGCAGGTCGGTCCACGCTTGCTCAACTTCAAGTCCGCGGCGGACATAAGAAGGGGCGTCAAATTGCCCCAGCAACTGCCTGCCCGCATCGAGGCCCGCCCAGGATTCCCCGCCCGATTCCGACAAGCCAACGCCCCCGTTCCATCGGCACGACCCGAATTTCTTGCCCGGGTTCCGGCATCGTCAAGGCATGCCCTGACGCCGTCCGTTCCCACTCCGAGAGCATACCGATCCATCAAGCCCCGGCCCCCCCGGCGCCGATCACTAGCCTCGTGACCCAGGTTGACGATTCATCGCCGACGACTGATGACACGCCAGTCGTGGAATGCCTTGCCATCGACTTGCTTTCGAGGCCCGCGTTGGCCCGGGTGCCGGGTTGGGACCGACCCCTGGCGCCGTCTGTGAGGTCGGTGCCGGTGCTTTCGAGCCGGCCATGGGTGCGCGGGCTGGGTCCGATCCAGATGTCCGTGCAAACGCAGGTGTGGCGATTTCCGGTTCCCGTGGACCTTCCCGCCAAGTCCCGCGCCGATTCCGCGCAGGCCTCCAGCGGGCCGGCTCATGAAAACGACGCCACGGAAGAAAACAATGCCGCGGTTCCCGTGCAGGAATCGCCGCCACCGGCGGCGGGGCGGGCCGCCACCCGGGTGAAGCCGCCGGCCAGCGTGATCGGAATCAAGGACCGGCTGCTTTTCCTGCTGCAACCGCCGCTGGAAGGGATGCTGGGCAAGGGTCGGCTCACCTTGCCATTTCAGCCATATCCCTATCAGCTGCAGGGAATGGCGTTTCTCATGCCACGGGCCCACGCGCTCATCGCCGACGAGATGGGGCTGGGCAAGACCGTGCAGGTGATCCTTTCATTGCGCCTCATGTACACGAGCGGACTGTTCAAGAGGGTGCTCGTGGTCTGTCCCAAGCCGCTGGTGGTGAACTGGTCCCGCGAACTGAGGCTTTGGGCTCCCGAACTTCCCTACGAGGTGATCGGGGGCGACACGGAAACCCGCATGGCGATGTGGCGGGTCTCGAACTGTCCCGTGCAGATCGTCAATTACGAGATTCTCACCCGCGACACCGACATCGCCTCCTCGGATGATTGCCATTTCGACATTGTCGTCCTCGACGAGGCGCAGCGGATCAAGTCGCATGAGAGCAAGGCCAACCGGGCGGCGCGCAACCTGAAACGCGACAAAAGCTGGGCGATGTCGGGAACGCCGATCGAGAACCGCACCGAGGATCTCGTGAACATCTTCTCGTTCGTGGAGCCCGGGCTGATTCCCGCCGAGGCCGATCCACGGATCATGCAGGAACTCGTCCGCGACAAGATCATCCGCCGGACCAAGGAACAGGTGGCGGGCCACATGCCTCCCCGCGTGATCCGCGACATTCCCCTCGACCTTTCCCCCGAGCAGAGGGCCACCTACGACATGGCCGAGAAGGACGGCGTCGTGCACCTCAACGCCCTGGGCGACACGATCACCGTGCAGCATGTCTTCGAACTGGTCATGCGCCTCAAGCAGGTGTGCAACTTCGACCCGCGCACCGGGGCGTCCAGCAAGATGGAACTCCTGCTGTCGGAGATGGAGGAGGTCGCGTCCACCGGCAACAAGGCGATCATCTTCTCGCAGTGGGTGGAACCGCTCGAGATGATCGCCCGCGAACTGGCGGCCCACAAGCCGCTCCTTTATCACGGGAAGGTTGCCCACAAGGACCGGCAGGCCATCCTCGACCGGTTCAAGGCCAGCGCCGAGCACCGGGTTATCCTGATGAGCTACGGCACGGGAAGCGTGGGCCTCAACCTGCAGTTCTGCAACTATGTGTTCCTGTTCGACCGCTGGTGGAACCCGGCGATCGAGGACCAGGCCATCAACCGGGCCCACCGGCTCGGCCAAAAGGCGCCGGTGTTCGTTTCAAGGTACATCTCGGCCGGCACCATCGAGGAGCGGATCGCCGCGGTGCTCGACAAGAAGCGGGCCCTGTTCAACGAGATGATCGCGATGAACGGTCCGCCCATCAACATGGGCATGAACGAGGAGGAAATATTCGGCCTGTTCGACCTCGCGGCCCGCCCAAGGCGCGCGGCTTGAAGCGGACGGCCGTTTGGCTAGTAATTGAATGTCGTCTCTCTCTCCCGTCGGGGGCGACCCCGGCCACCTCAAGGTACGCGACATGGCAAAGCGTCTGGGCATCATCGTGGGCGGTGGTCCCGCTCCCGGAATCAACGGCGTGATCAGCGCCGTGACCCTGGAATCCCTCAGGCAGGGATGGGAGGTCATCGGGTTCCGCGACGGATTCAAATGGCTTGTCCGCGGCGACACCAGCCATGTCTGGAACCTCTCATCAGAGGATGTCAGGGGCATCAACATCCGGGGCGGGTCGATCCTTGGCACCGCGCGGGTCAATCCCGCCAAGTCCGAGGAGGACATGGCCCGGGTGCTTGCCGCCTTCAAGTCGCTGGGCCTCGACCACCTCGTCACCATCGGCGGCGACGACACCGCCTACTCGGGAAGCAAGGTTTACTCCGGCGCGGGAGGCGCGATTCGCGTGGCCCATGTGCCCAAGACCATCGACAACGACCTGCCCCTTCCTCCGGGGGTTCCCACCTTCGGCTACGAGACCGCGCGCCAAGTCGGCGTCTCCCTGGTGAACAACCTCAATGAGGATGCCCGCACCTGCGGCCGATGGTTCATCGTGGTGAGCATGGGACGCGCCGCTGGCCATCTTGCCCTGGGCATCGGGAAGGCCGCGGCCGCGGCCGTGACCATCATTCCCGAGGAGTTCGTGAATTCCGCCCCCACCCTTGATTCCGTCGCCGACATCATCCTTGGTTCCATCCTCAAGAGTCGCGCCGAGGGCCGCGATCATGGCGTCGCCGTGCTTGCCGAAGGGTTGGTCGAGTCCATCGGCGAGAAGGGTTTGGGCGCGATGTCCGAGGGGCAGCTTGCCTCCTACGGCAAGATCGAACGCGATCCCCATGGCAACCTCCGCATGGCCGAGATCGACTTCGGCCGCATGATCAGGGATCGCCTGGCCGAAAAGCTTCGCGCCCTGAAGCTTGGAGTCTCCCTCACCTCCAAGGACATCGGCTACGAACTCCGTTGCGCCGATCCGGTGCCTTTTGACGCCGAGTACACTCGCGACCTCGGCTACGGCGCCGTGAAGTTCCTGATTTCCGATGATTCCGCCAGGTTCGGCGCCATCATCAGCCTTGTGGAGGGCAAGACCCGGCCGCTGCCGTTTGAGTCGATGCTCAACCCGGCCACCAAGCGCATGCAGACGCGGCGCGTTGATGTTTCCAGCCAGGGTTACGAGTGCGCCCGCCGCTTCATGACGCGGGTTGAACCTCACGACCTTTCGGATGCCTCCCGGCTTTCATCCCTGGCGAAGGCTTCAGGGATCACTCCCGAGGCGTTCAGGGCGCTGTTTGCCGCGGTGGCCTGACATTCCATGCCCCGGGCCGGCTACTGGCCCCGGCTCACCGTTCCGCGCTTGGTTGACATCGCGATCGGAACATCAGCCGGCAACGGCCTGCCAGCCACGACGACCTCGCGGCCGTGAAGGTGGTCGCGGATCCGCCGGTAGGCGTCAAAGCTGTCCGGATACACGCAAAGCGTGATCGCCGTCACCTGCGGATCGAGATGGTCCACGATGTTGCGGAAGGCGCTGCCCGGCGCCAGCGCCTTTTCAACAGGCTCGCCCCGCGCCGGGTCGAGCGGCTCGACTTCCCAACCCGTCAGCCCGTAACGGAACGAGCCCCGGTCGTCGGGGATCTCCGTCCTGCCAAGGAGTCCCAGGGGGCGTTCCCTTTCTATGGTGTAGCGCAGGCGGAAGGCTCCCGATGGGGCCGTGCGCCTTTCGAGGCTCCAGCGGGATCGCAGTTCGTCACCCGCCTCCCGCATTCCCTGCTGGATCTCCTCGACCATGGTTCCCAGGTCGATGGCCGTGATCCGGTTGTCGCGGACCTCGAAGAGGATTTCCTCCGACTGCACCGTTTGGCTCACGGGAGTCGGATAGCGGTGCACCTTCTTGGGCGAGGGGGAGGCTTTCAATTCGGCGATTTTCCGTTCGGCCTCGGCGAGCCTCGCCTTGAGTTCGGCGTCGGGCATGGGCGCCGAGGGCGAGGGCAGGCGCTCGAGCGCGGCCACTTCCTCGCGCAGAAGCGCGAGGCGGACATCTTCCCGCCGCCTCGATTCCGAAGCGTCGCGGGCTGTCGCCCGGCCGGCCTCTCCCTCGGAAAGCAACCGCGCGAGTTCGGCCTCAAGGCGGGCCACCGCGTCGGTACCCTTGCGCGCCTCTTTCTCGAGCGGATCCGGGGTTTCCTTGCTCCCGGCGGCGGCCACCATTTCCGGAAGCGGTTCCGGGACAAAAGGCTTGCTGACCGTCGGTCCCTGGTAGAGCCGCGCGCCCGCCCACGCCACGAGGATCAGCTTGATGATGATGCCGCACACATTCGCCACGACATCGAGGAACGAGTCGAAGCTGAACGATTCGGGGCGTTCCCTGTGGCGGCGTCGAGACACGGGTGGTTCCTCCGGGAGGCTCGGACTACGGCCTCAAAGCCTCTCGCAATTCTTCCTTGGTTTCGATCGACTGCTGCGACTTCAAGACATCCCAGGACATCAGCAGCGGGTAGATCGCGTGGTAGCTTCGCAAGCCGTCGTTCCAAACCAGGTAACGCACATGGGCCTTGGGCACCACATCGCCTGGCCTTGCCAGCGCCTTGCGCCTTTCGACCTGCCTTTTCAGTTCCTCCACGAGCGGATTGTTGTCCGGTGACAGGTCGGCGATGCTGAACTTGCGACCTCCGGGGTGAACAATCGCTCCGTCTCCCCGGCACTCCACGAACAACACCAGCTCCGCCGGGCCTGAAAGCTTGGCCAATCGCATGGGCCTCGACGGGGGATTCCTGTCGCGGGCGCGCGGCAAAGGCACAAGCACGCGCCCCAGGGGCGCCAGGTCGTCGGCATCCGGATCCGGTAGGCCACCCCCCGAAGCGCCTCCGGAGGGATCCGAACCACCGCCGGAATCCTGGCCACCCGCCAAGTGGTTTCGTGGCTTGTCAGGGTCGTCGCGTCGCTGGTCGGGAGTGGTTGGATTGGGAGCCGGCAAGGGTGGCGGACCGTTGATCGGTGCCAATGGGCCGCCCGGGTTTCCCAAGACCATGCCGGCTCCGGGGGTTCCCGCGCCGGGCGCTCCTCCCGCGCCTCCGGCGGAACCTTGGGCCATTCCTTCGGCGCTCCCGGGAGATCCGCCAGCAACACCTTGGCCCGTGGGGCTTCCACCCACGCCACCTCGGGTGCTTCCCGAACCTCCCTGGCCGCCGGCGCCGTTGCCTCCCGGCACGCCGGAACCGCCTTCGCCTTGTCCTTGGTCGGGTTCAGGTTGCAAAACCAATCGCGGCAGGTTCGAGCCCGATGCGCCACCGGGGCTTCCGGGCAATCCCGTTTGACCCGGGAAACCATTTCCGCCGGGGCTTGTGCCAGTTCCCCCCGGTCCGTTGCCGGGAATTCCACCGGGGGTGTTTCCGGTGGCACCCGTTGAGTTGGCGAAGCCTGCGCCACCCGGTGCGCCGATACCCCCCGGTCCGTTGCCGGGGATTCCACCGAGTCCATTTCCGGTAGCACTTGGTGAGTTGGCGAAGCCTCCGTTACCCGGTGCGCCTCCGCCCCCCGGTCCGTTGCCGGGAATTCCGCCGAGTCCGTTTCCGGTGGCACCCGTTGAGTTGGCGAAGCCTGAGCCACCCGGTGCGCTGACGCCCCCCGGTCCGTTGCCGGGAATTCCGCCGAGTCCGTTTCCGGTGGCACCCGTTGAGTTGGCGAAGCCTCCGCCACCCGGTGCGCCGACGCCCCCCGGCCCATCGCCTGTTCCACCTATGCCGGATCTTGTGGTTCCATTTTCAACCCCGGTTCCACCCATGCCATTTCCGTAATTGCCTCCCGTTGCCCCCGGTCCGCCGGTACCGAGGCCGATTCCCCCGCCGGGGATGCCCGGCAAACCGCCGATGCCGCTTCCGCTTTCCGTTCTGTCACTAGGCCCGTAACCGAACCGGACTCCCCCCGCGCCGGGATTCGTGTTGCCGCGCGATGTTCCCCCGGGCGGTCCGCCACTAGTCGTTCCACCAAGCGGACCAGTCCCTCCGCGAGTAGACCCGCCCATGGTGGATCCCGTTGTTCCGGAGGCAAAACCGCCACCGGCGGGGCCGTTTCCTTGGATCCGTGCGCCGGGGAACCCGTTGCGGGGTCGATTGTCACCCGAGGCGGCGCCAGCAACCTGTTGTTCCACCTCGGCGGGAATGTCGAGAACCCAGTCGGCATCCACCAATTCGTATCCGAAGTCGATGTCATAAGGCTTGGTCAATACCTGGAACCTGTAGTAGGCCCCGATGCCGTCTGGCCGCACGAGAAGCATCAGGTAGGGCCTCTGCGTCGCCTGGAGGCCCATCGCCTTGAGCCTGGCGTTTTGCTCGTCGGCGCGACGATCGATCTCATCAAGGGCCCTGCGGGGATGGGCGACCGGATCGACTTCCAGCCTGTCCGGCAGGAAAACGAGACCGCTTGCCGAGCATTCGATGTAGAGAGGCTTGCGATTCTCGCCCTGCTTTCCCCTGTAGGGAACGATGGAATAGGTTTGCCTGTCGCGTTCGCGTTCCGCCCGCACCCTGGACAAAACCGCTTCCAGACGGGCAAGGTCGCGTTCCTGGCGGGATCGTTCCTCGTCCACCCGGGTCTTTTGTTCGCCGGCCTTGCGCCGCAGTTCATGGACTTCGTTCCTGCGGGCCTCGAGACGGCCGATGGCATCACGGGCCATCTCAACGGCGCCTAGGTCCTTGGCCGTCGCCGCGGCCGCTTCCGCGAGGATCATGTTGGCGTTGCGCGCCGCGTCCCGAAGCGACGCCTCCCGGTTCTTGTTCGCCGCGATTTCCTTTTCCAGCGCGGATTTTCGTTCGGCCGACTGCTTGCCGTCTTCATGACGCGCGGCGGCGTTGTTGGCCAGGATTTTCTCCAGGCGCCTCTGGTGCTCCAGGCGTTCGGCGTCGTGGGCGGCCTGCGCCTTTGCCTCCGCCCGCGCCTTGGCGGCCTCCTTGGCCCTGCGGTCGAAAACCAGCAGCAACAGGATCAGCGCGCCCATGGCGCACAGGAGCACCGCCAGGAACGGAAAGGTCGAGACTGTCAATCGCGACCGTGGCCTGCGCATGCGCCCTCCGCGGCGTCTTGAACCGGGTCAGTCAGCCGCCCTCGCCGCGCTCGCGTGCGCGCGGGGACCGGCCAAGCCGTGACCGGCTTCCACGCCTTGCGCGTCGCGCATGCGCGTCGCCTTCGCCGCCAAGAGGTGCGTGGCGGCGGAAAGCTGGTGCAACACCTCCTCGAGGGAGTTCCCTTGGCTCAACGCGCCAAGGTTTTGCGCCAGCAAGGCCTGCAGGCTGGACAGTTCCGCCATGCCAAGCCGGATTCGTTCGAGGGCATCCACCGGGGCGGCCACCTGCCGGGCCACCTGCCCAGCCATTTCCGCCAAGGTTGCGTGGTGGGCCCGGAACATCTGGTCGGCCGCGGCGGCGGAGCGGTCGAGAAACTGCCTCGATTCCTCCATGCGGATGGCCATCGACCTGTCGATGGCCATGGTTTGGTCGCTCACGCGCGCCAAGCCCGAGCAAACGGCTTCGTGAACCTTGCCGGCGATTTCGTTGGCAAGGTGGGAGAACTGCCGCGACATCACCTCGGCGACCGCGCGGGCAACCGTTCCGGCGGCCGAGGCGGTCTCGCTTCCGGCGGTTTCCGCCGTCTCGAAGCGCGGGGGCAGGTCGCGGTCCACGCGACCGTCCACTTCCTCCAAAACCCGTGTCTCGGCCCGTTCCACCATCGATGCCGTGAACATCAGCACCATGGTGAGCGCCAGCGCGACAGCGGTCGCGTCGAACGCCAGCGCCAAACCGTCGGTCACGGTGGAAAGCGAGGCCTCCAGTTTTTCAGGGGTGACGCCCGAAATGGCCCCGGTGATTCCAAGGACCGTTCCCAAAAACCCCAAGATCGGGATCGCCCATGTGATGAACCGGGTCAGCGAGGCGCTGCCCTCGAGGGTCATCGCGTCGGCATCGGCAAGGCCGCGCAAGTGCTCGTCCAGGCCCGCCGCGCTGCGCCGCCTCGCGACATGCCCGAGCGCGTTGGCATATCTGCGGGCCAGCCAAGTCTGTTCCATGCCGGCGGCGGCCGCGTGCCTCGCCATCGCCGCCGCTTCCCCCGCGGCGACGGGCGCGCCGTTGTGCGCGGGCAACCAATCGTCCTTGTCCAGGGCCTGCCATTCCGAACGAAGCGACCACAACTTCACGATGAACACGCCCATGCCGCAGCAGAACAGCGCGAGTTCCACCTGTTCAAGCGGGTGGGCCAGGTAGCGGTCGAGCAATTCCCTGCCAAACGGGGCAAACCGGGTGGCGACCAGCGAGATGGCGGCAAGCGGCAAGCCGGCGACAATCGCGGCATGTAGGGGCCGCAGCGACAGCGGATAACTGATCGTGCCGGCCTTGTTCTGGCTCATGAGCGATTCTCCTGCCTTCCATCGGGATCGGCCAATTCGAGGGCGGAACAATAGTCATTTCAGGAATGAACGCCAGTCCAGAATGACGATTCGAAGCCTGTTTCCGGAGGCATCCAAACCATGCCGAGCGCGTTCACGGTTCTTTGGACGATGCGGGAAAGGCAGGCTTGGCTCGACTCGGGCCAAACTGTTTTCACCTCGGCGTTTGGGAATGCCTACCGGGCGCGCGGGGTGGCGCCGGGAGATTCGCTTTACATCCTTTCGTGCGGGCAGGGTTCGGTCTGGTTGTGGGGCCGGATCACGGTGAGGCAAGTCGAGGAATGCGCGGCGTCGGATCCTTCAGGTTTCCGCGACGCGGTTCGCGCCGACCGCCGCCAAAGCACACCGGCGGATCCCACTCGGCTGCTTCCTCCACAAATCGTTGCCGGGATTCGATTTGCAGATGGCCAAGGGCCCGCGATGCGTGAAAACGGCCCCGACCCGCAAACCTTTCGGGGAATCCGGCGACTGAGTGATGAATCGCGGGCGGTTTTCGAAAAGTTGCTGGGAAACAACTCGATCCAAGCGCCCCATGTTTCCCAATCGCCCGATGTGTCGGAGGCTCCCGATGCGGACATCCTGGCGATGCGGGCACTCAGCGTCAGGCAGCCTTATGTGGAGTTGATTCTCCGCGGGGTCAAGAAAGTCGAATACCGTTCCACGCCCACCACGGTCCGCGGCCGGGTCCTTCTTTATGCCAGCCGAATTCCCGGTCCGGCTGAAGCTTTTTCCTCGGCGAAGTTGAAACCGGAAGGATTGGTGCGCGGGGCGGTTGTCGGGTCGGTGAATGTCGTCGCCTGCCGGGTTGGCCGTGACGGTTATGAGTGGGACCTCACTGAACCTCGGCGGTTGCCGGTTCCCATGATTCCCGATGCCAAACCTCAGCCGATCTGGTTTTATCCGTTCCGGCAGGGATGAACCTCAGGGGAAGTTTTTGTGAAGTCCCGTTCGGAGGCCGTTCCACCCGTTAGCATGAAAGGGTGATTTCTATCAGCGGAACCCAGCATGACGGACTACAAGATCGATAAAATTCCGTCCGGCGGGCCGCGATTGGCCCATTTTTCCGACATGCATGTCTTCCTGCCCAAATATGGCCTTTCCTGGCGGGACATCCTGAGCAAGCGTGTGGCCGGTTGGGCCAACCTTCGCCTCGCGGGCCGCGCCTGGCGATTCCGTCATGCCGGGAAGGTGCTCGAGGCTTTCGCCGCGGACCTGAATGAAACCCGCCCGGATCACCTCGTGTTTTCAGGCGATGCCGGCTGCCTCGGCAGTGGCGCGGAATTCGACCTGGCCCTCAACCGGCTTGGCAGCCTGCTGCAACGCCCGGGCGTCGCCGTGCCCGGCAACCACGACCATCTGGTGCAGCGCGCGGTGGACAACCGCGAGTTCGAGACGCGCTTCGCCCCTTGGCAGCAGGGAATCCGCGCGGGCGAGGAGGCCGTCTACCCCTTCGCCCAGCGTGTCGGCGGATGGTGGATCATCGCTGTCAACTCCTCCGCGCCGACCCGGTTTCCCTGGGACGCCAAGGGAAGGGTTGGCGCGGCTCAACTGGCCCGGTTGGACAGGCTCCTCGACAAGCTCGACAATTCTCCCCGGCTCATGGTGACGCACTATCCGGCCATGCTTCAGGATGGCTCTCCCGAATGGAGTTCCCGCAGGCTCCTCGACCTCGACAAGCTTGTCCGGACGGCGGAACGCGGAGGGGTGAGGGCGTGGCTTCATGGCCACCGGCACAATGCCTATCACCTGCCCCCGGCACCCGGCAGGCCGTTCGCGCTCATCTGCGCCGGAAGCGTCACCCAGACGCGGCGGTGGTCTTACGGCACCTACGACCTCGCCCTGGACCGGATTCAGGGTGAACGGCGCCGCTACAATCCCGAATCCGGGCGTTTCGAATCATTGCTGGCATTTGAGATCCCCCTTCAGAGGGCCGTGGCCTGATCCCATCCGCCGGGAGAGACCGACCCCATGACCATGCCGAGTTCGCCATGGCAAGCCATGCCCGGATCCCGGACCCGCCGGCGGCTTGAAATGCTCGCGGCCATCATGCTGTCGGTCGCCGCCGCTCTGGCGTTCTTGCCTCGAGGCCGCGGCCCTAACGCAGCCATGGCGGATCCCCTATGGCTTGTGGTTGACGCCAGCAGGTCGATGCGAGCCGGCACCCCGCCCAGGCTCGACCTGGCGCGCCTGGGCCTCGACTCGTGGCTTGCGGCGCAGGGACCGCTCCTGAACCGGCCTGTCGGCCTGATTGTTTTCGGAGCCCATGCCCGCATGGTCGTTTCCCCGGGAACCGATGGCCGGCTGCTGCGTTCCCAAGTGGCCCGGCTGGATTCGCTGGCCGAGGATTCGGCGCTGGCCCCGGGCCCGAAAGACCCATCCGGAACCGATTTGGCCTCCGGGATCGCGTTGGCGCGTTCATGGCCGATCCAGGGTTCGGTTTGGATGTTTTCCGATGGCGACGACCCGGTTCGCAGGATTCTTTCCGAAGGCGCCCCGCGCGCCGACAGGGCCTGGGTGATCGGGGCGCCAGGCCGGTTGGATCCGGTTCCGGGGCAGGATGCCTCCGTTGTTTCCTCGACGCGTCCGGACCGCGTGCGGGAACTGACCCGCGGCGAGGTGATTGAATCAGGCGAAGCGCCCCCCGCGCTTCCGGGATTGGGCGGCCATGGCGTGTCGGTCGCGCCGGCGCCTTGGGCCTTCTGTTTCACCTTGGCGGGCCTGGGATTTCTCCTTGCCTCGGCCGTTCCCCCGCGATGGCTCGCGGCAAGCCTGATGCTTGTCGCCGGATGCGCATCACGCGACCCCCGCGATGAGGCCGGCCTTCTGATTGTTCAGGCGCGCGATATTCCGGCCTCGGAGCGAGGCCCGGTGTTGCGGCGGGCCGAGGACGCCTTGCGACGGGCACTAATCCGGGGCGACGATCCCGACCTGCTTGAAACCCTTGTCATTTGCCTGTTGGACCAAGCCGAATCCGATCCCAGGGCCCCCAGGCTGGCTGCGGAAATCTCGGTTCGACTGCCCGCTGAACGGGCGGAACCGCTCAGGGCGCGCGCCCGCTGGCTTGAGGCCCTCGCCAAAACCCGTCCTTCGCCGGGCGCCCGTGGCGACATGGGAGATGATGGGACCGGGGAGACGCCCGGGGACGGCGATTCCGGCCGGGGTTCATCACCGGGGGGCCGTTCGCGGCCAGGTGCCATGGGCGCGGCGGAAACCGACAACGCCTTGCCGGGCGCCGGTAGGCTGCCGCTTGTCAACGATGCCGGCCCGCCCCGGGCCCTTTCCGCCGATGAAGCCAGACGATTGGTGCATGCCGCCGCGGAACGGCTCAGTCCGCCGTCAGCAAACAGGAAATCCGAGGCAGGCCCGGGGGTGCCCGACTGGTGATTTCCATGGTGGCCCTCCTCGCCTTCTGGCAACTTCCCGTGGGCGACATCCGCGGTTCAGTGCGGATCGACCCGCCCGCGCCAAGGATCGGTGAACCGGCCACCTTGGTTGTGGCCCTTGTGAACCGCACGCCCGGCGGGACCTTGCCTGAGGAGATCGATCTGCCGCAAGGTTACGAGGAGGGGCCATGGACATTGACGCCGTTGCCATCCGCCGGGCCCGGCATGCATTCATGGCGGGTGGTTTTCGCGAGGCCCGGATCTTGGGATATGCCGGATATCCCTATTCGTTATATGGCTCCCGGAACTCCGTTGCGGGAATCGGTGCCGCTGCTCCGCTTCCTTGACGGACCGAGGGTTTCGGTCCTGCCGGCGAACACCGGTGTTCGGGAACCTGAAGCCGAAAGCGCCATCGCGCGCCTGTTGGCGGCGGCCTGGTGGATGATGCCCTTGGGATGGCTTGCCTGGAGATCGTGGCTGGCCCTCTCATGGCCGGGGACCCGCGAGGCGTTTCGGGCGCGATTGGCCACCGAAGGGCTGCCACCTGGTCGGCATCTTGATGGCCCTGTCCGCTCATGGTGGCGAAACCGGGGCCTGCCCGCTCGAGCCTTGGAAAACGCTCTGGCCGGAAAGGGTGCCTGGCCCGATCCTCGGGCCTGTCCCGTGCCATGGTTCTGGATGTTGTGGCTGGCGCTGGGAGCGGTTTAGATTCACCAGTTGAGGATTTGGTCGGGCGTAAAGGCATCTCTTGAAGCATAAAATTGGGATGATCCCGCCAATGGCCATTCCCCATAACCGGTGTTTCAAGCGACGATTTTTGCCGAGGATGGGCATGGCCATGCGTTGCGCTTTTCTCGCCCTTATGTTTCTGGTCCCTTTCGCGATCGCGGCGGACCTGAAGGACATCGATCCCGACCTGTTTCCCAAGGATGCCTCGGGACAAAGGTCCATGGCCGGGATGATGGCCGCCGATGCCAATCGGCGCATGCGGGAAGCCGGGGCCCGGGAATCGAAAGCCTTTGGCGGCCTTGTCACCAAGGAACAGTGGTTGGCCTACCGCGAGCCACGCCTGGCGAGGCTGAAGGCATCCCTCGGACATTGGCCCGAACCACCCGTCGGCATGAAGGTGAAGGTCACGCGGGTTCTCCCCGGCGATGGTTTTGTCATCCAATGCCTGGTCTACGAGACCCGTCCCCATTTCTGGGCCTGCGCGAACCTTTACCTGCCGGAAAAACCACCCGGCAAAATGCCGGGAATCGTGATTGCCCATTCGCACCACGGCGGAAAAAGCGGTGGCGAACTCCAGGACATGGGCATGACTTGGGCCCGGGCCGGAACAGCCGTCCTCGTGCCCGACCAGTTGGGCTATGGTGAACGCCGCGAACACGATTTCAATGTCCAGGGAGATTATCCCGGGAATTTTCGTGTCGGCCGGCAGGATTATTATTACAGATATAATTCCAATTTCCAGTTATCGCTGATTGGCGATTCGCTCATGGGATGGATGGCCTGGGACCTGATGCGAGGGGTCGACATCCTGCTGGCGCAGGAGCGGATCGACCCGGACCGGATCATCATGATCGGATCGGTGGCCGGGGGAGGGGACCCCGTGGGAGTGGCCGCCGCGCTCGATCGCCGTGTCGCCTGCGCTGTGCCGTTCAACTTTGGCGGCTGGCAGCCGGAATCGCGCCCGCTTGACGACCCAGATCATGACTTCGCGTGGTTTGGTGACGGATACTGGGAAAGCACCCGTGGACTGCGCCACGGCGCCCGCGATGGATTTTCCCACTTCCTCATCGTCGGGAGCATCGCTCCTCGCAGGCTGATTTACGGCCATGAATTCGCCTGGGACCCGGCCGTTGATCCCGCCTGGCCCCGGATCAGGAAAATCTTTGGATTGCTTGGAGCGACAGGCTCCCTGGCCGTGGCCCATGGCAAGGGCGGAGTGCGCGGGCCCGGCGGCCCGGAGAACACTCATTGCAATCATGTCGGGCAGGTTCACAGGAAAATGATTTACCCGGCGCTATCCGACTGGTTCGGAATGCCGGTGCCCGTCGAGTACAGCAAGCCGTTGGCAGCCAGGGAGTTGGATTGCTGGACCGAGGCAGCCCGGAGCGAATGGAGACCCGGGAAACTCCGCGAGGTGATTTCCGAAATGCGGCTGGCGCGCCGTCGCCTCCCGTCCGCGGGCGCGGATAAACCGGCCAGCCCCGAACAAGGGACCTCGATCCTTGGTTCCATCGACCCGGTTGCCGATCCCCGGGTGATCAACAAGGCATCGGAAACGGTTCCCGAGGCCGCCGTTCGGCGATTCATCATGGAAACCGATCCCGGAATTGTTGTTCCGTTTCTGCTTCTGACACCCCGGGACGCCAAGCGACCGGCGCCCTTGGTGCTCATGGTGGCCCAGGGCGGGAAGGCTGGCTTCCTCAGGCAACGAAGCGAGGTGATCGCGGCATGGCTCAAGGGAGGAATCGCCGTTTGCCTGCCCGATGTGAGGGGAACCGGGGAGACAAGCCCGGGCACATCCGCCGATCGCGCCAGTGCCCGCACTTCCGTTTCGCAGTCCAACCTGATGCTCGGGCAGCCGGTGATTGGATCGCAGCTTCGAGACCTGCGATCCGTGCTTCGCTGGCTCGGGAGGGAGAATTTGGTCGATGTCAACCGCGTGGCCGTGTGGGGGGATTCGTTCGCCCCGGTGAATGATCCCGGTTCGCGGTTCGCGGTTCCCCTTGATGTCGCGAGTCCTTTGGCCATTTCCGAGCCGAATGGCGGGGCGCTGGCGGCCCTGCTCGGCTCCCTCGAGCCTGTTCGGGTCGTGATCGCCCGCGGCATCCTGCGGCACGAGGCCATGCTTGACTCGCCTTATGTCCGTTATCCGCACGAAGCCGTCGTGCCCGGCATGGCGATCAGGGAATCGTGGTACCCGTCCGGCCCCCGTTTTCATTACCGTGATTCGGTGGACGGACTGAACCGTCGCGTGGCTGGAGAGGGAGTCACGCCGCTCATGGACGCCAACATGGTTGCCGGGGAGTTGCTGCGGTAGGTCCGGCGGCCATTCGCATGACAACATTCGATTGGTCGGACGAATCGGCTTGAATCCAGCGCCCATCATGAACCGCATTGGCCGATGGCTTGCTTCAGGTCGGCGGTCAGGTCGCGTGGATCCTCAAGGCCGATGGATAAACGGAGTAGCGCGGTGGAACGCCTCGTTAGAGCAGTTTTCAGAAGGTTGTATCAGGGCGCTGCTTAAATAGTGATTCAATGCATGTTGAATTTGGCATGATATTGAATCTCTATCGGTTTTCAGGGAACGATTTGCCGATTGATTGGCCCCTCGCTTCGTTCAGGGCTCTTTGGCGTTGAAATGGCTGGTGCTTGTGGCCATTCAAGGAAGATCGGCAATTAGGAGCCCTGGACGAAGTGAGGGACCAAAGTCCAACCGTCAGGAATTTCAAGCTATCACATCCGAAAACGCATTCATCAGTTTGTAAGCATGATGTTCGGCCACTTTGTGCGATCTGTTATTCTGAATTCTGCTCTAGCGCCGGTGATCATCGGAATTATGAAAATAAAAGATGTGAAAATATAGGAATTTTCATGCGTCGCGGCAGGCCCAGTCCACCCCGATGACTCGACATCCGGGCTTTCGCGGGCGATCTTATGGATGCAGACATGAGCCTTGCCGCGGGCATTCGCCTGGTTCTGTTCTTCTTAGGGGTTTCCCCATGGAGGTTGTTGATGGCAGTTCTTTCGTTTCGCGGGTTGCTGAGCTTGGCAACGGCATCCGTTTTTCTGGGGATGGTTGTGGCCGGGTTCGCTGGCCCTAATGCCCGAGCCGCCGGACCGGTTGCCGACAAGGATGGATGGCTCGATCTTTTTGATGGGAAGTCCCTTGATGACTGGAAGCCTTCGGAAGATCCCAAGGCTTTCAAGGTGGAGGGCGGCTTGATCGTGGCTGGGCCGTCCAAGCTGACCCACCTCTACTATCAGGGCCCG
>JAGWVO010000482.1 GCA_018970845.1 Planctomycetota bacterium | reverse complement strand
CCCCTACCTGGTTGATCCTGCCAGTAGCATATGCTTGTCTCAAAGATTAAGCCATGCATGTCTAAGTACGCACGCCCGACTCGAGGAACCGGCGGGCCAAGAGACACTGCCTGCCGAATGAATCGGTGGGCCCTGAACCGATGCCGTAATTGGCGAGGGTTGATGCCGTTTCCGTCGACAGGTCAATCACGCCGGGAGCGCTCAGTTGCATCCGCGCCGCTGTTTCGTAGGAGCGAACAACAGCGTCAATCGCCGCGTCTCCGGGTTGGCGGGCCTGTTGCTCGGCATTGAGCCTTGAGATCAATCCGCGTACTCGGCTCGCGTCTCCCGCGCCGGAAAGGTCGCGGAATGTGACCTCCTTGGAGGGCCCTCCCGCCCTTCCCAAAGGAGTGCCCTGGTAACGGGGGGGAAGGAACGCCGTCCCGTAGTTGCGGGCCCCGCCGTTGCCGGGCGATGGCGAGATCGTGATGAAGCCGGGAAGGTTTTCGTTTTCCGTTCCAAGTCCGTAGAGCACCCATGAACCCATCGAAGGCCTGACAAAGGCGCTGGAACCGCAATGCAGGAACAGCGTTGCCGGGCCGTGAGCCACGCCCTCGGTGTGCATTCCATGAAGGAAGCAAAGGTCGTCGACATGGTTGCCGATGTTCGGAAAGAGGTCGGATGTGGCCTTGCCGGATCGCCCCCTCGGCGCGAACTTCCAGGGGGATCCGAAGATGCGCTGGCTGGAACCACGCGTGCCCGTGTTGGCCACTTGGCGCGAGTCGTCAAACGGCATCATCTTGCCGTCGTCCCGCGTCAGGCGGGGTTTGTGGTCGAATGAGTCAATGTGGCCGACGCCGCCCTGCATGAACAGGAACAGCACGCGCTTGGCCTTGGGAACATGATGGGTGGCCGCCGCGGCGGCAGCCGAGGGCAGCATCCCGCCAAGCGCCAGCGAACCGAAGCCGCAACCAGCCTGCAGCATCATGCGCCGATTGATCATGTCGCTCATCGCTTAACTCCGTCGCCTCGGCTCAATCCAGCCGGCGAAAATCCGCGCTTGCCCACAAGGCGCGGCACAACCTCGACCACGAATCCACCGATTCGGCGTCCGAAGCGATCTCCTCGAGGGCGATCCTGCGCTCGCCATCGGTGGGAGGCCTGCCGACCGTTGCCATCCAAAGCTCGTCGACGCGCTTCTCCGGCGCCGTCTTGAGCAGGCGCTCGGCAAACTTGTCCCCCCGTTCCCTGACCCAGGGATTGTTCGTCATGAAGAGGGCCTGCTGGACCACGGTTCCGGCATCGCGGCGCCCCGTGACGGTGGAGGGATCGGCCATGTCGAACACGCGGAGAAGGTCGTGGGGGCTGTTGCGGAAGGCGGGAAGGTAAACGGCCCTCGTCTTGCCCGTCTGGCGGAATCCCTGGTCGGCCGCCAGCGAAACCTCGAATGTGGCCCCGCCATCGCAAGGCTTGAGGTCACCAGACATCTTGAGGATCGCGTCGTGGATGCATTCAGCCTCGAGCCGCCTGACCCTCGCCCGGCCGTACAGCCTGTTGTCAGGATCGGCATCCTTCCAGTTTCCTTCGCCCGACGCCTGCTGGTAGGCTCGGCTCAACACGATCTCGCGAACGAGCTTTTTCACCGACCAACCTTCGGAAACAAACCGCGAGGCGAGCCAATCAAGGAGGAGCGGATCGTCGGGTTTTTCCCCGGTGACTCCGAAATTGTCCACGGTGCGAACGATGCCCTCGCCCATGAGCCAACCCCAGACGCGATTGGCCATGACCCGCGAGGTAAGCGGGTGACGGGGAGAGGAAATCCACTCGGCAAGTTCCCGGCGGCCGCCTGAATCGGGCGCGACCTTCGGCTGGCCTTCCCACGATGCCGCCGAGAGGAATCCGCGCGGGACAACCGGCCCCGGATTCCTCACATTGCCGCGGATGAACACGGGAAGGTCGGCTGGCTTGGCGGCTTCCTTGATTCCAAGCGCCATCGGCCGGCGGGGCAGGGTCGCCTCCAGTGCCTTGAGTTCCGCCTCGAGCTTGGTGGCCGCCTCGGAAGGCTCGGGCTTGGCGGCCTTGGCCGGACGCGAGGCCGCCGCGGCGTCGGCCGAAATGAAAACGACCGCGTCGGCCGTGACATGCCCGCTCGTGCCTTCGGTGGAAATCATGACGAAAGACTGGCCATCCTTTTCGAACCTGTACTGTCCGAGTGAAAGGAACCTTCCTTCGATGGGCGGCGCCTTGCTCATGTCCACCGCCTTTGACTGTTCCCCTTCGGCTGAAAAAACAGTCACAGGGACGGATTTGGCCCTGCTTGGCCCGCCAGAATAAGCCAGCCGGACCTCGTAAGTTCCCGTGGCTGGCAATGAGGCGTGGAAGGTGAGGGTTTTCTTTCCCTTGTCGGTGTTCTCATCGTGAACATAACCGGCGCCGATGAAGCTGCCGGAAAAGGTCGACGCCTTCCAAGCCCCGACCTGCTTGGCCTGGGAGTCATCCACCACGACCCCGGCGATTTCTGAGACCTTGACGACCCCGCCCCTGGAACCCGACTTGCCCGATCCCGATTTCTTGAGCGAGGCGATCCTGCCCTTGAGTTCCTTGACCCGGGCCTCGGCCTCGGAGACCACCTTTTCACGCTCCGGCGGCAGCGGCAGGGCCACTTCCACCCACTTGGAGACATTGGAATGTTCGAGCGCCATCCCGTTCTTCAGGATTCCCGCCATCGCGTGATAATCGCGCGTGGGAATCGGATCGAACTTGTGGTCGTGGCAACGGGCGCA
>JAGWVO010000481.1 GCA_018970845.1 Planctomycetota bacterium | reverse complement strand
TTTGCCTGACACGGGAAAGGAATTTTCCTCATGCTGAGCTTGGTGGATGGTCGTCGTGGTTATTTTCGGCGGTCGTTCCTGCGAGTCGGCAGCCTGGGACTGGGAGGATTGGCGCTGCCCCAACTAATGGCGGCCAAGGATGCGTCCAGCACCGGCTCCAGCCTTCTCCGCGACAAGGCGGTTGTGTTCCTGTTCATGCATGGCGGCCCCAGCCAAATTGAAACCTTCGATCCGAAAATGTCGGCACCCGCCGAAATCCGCAGCGTCACCGGCGAGGTTCAAACGAGACTTCCTGGCGTGACCTTCGGCGGCACATTTCCCAAGCTGGCGGAGCGAGCCAACCGCCTGGCGATCATCCGGTCATTCACGTTCGGAGGCCGCAGCGACCACGACCTCCGGCCAATCGCCGGCAGGGAATCGCTCGACGCCAATCTTGGCACGGTCTATTCCCGGGTGGCCGGCGCGGTCCGGCCCGGCACGGGCATGCCCACCAATGTCGTGCTGTTCCCGCGGTCCGTCGACCCGACGGCGGGCCCGAACAACAATGTTTTCGGCCGGTTCGACGGCACGGGCCCGTTCGGCGCGGCCTATGCGCCACTGGTTCCCGGTTCGAGCGGCGGCGGCGGGTCGCTGCACGAGGACATGCGGCTGACGCTCTCTCGCGACCGACTCGAGGACCGCTGGCATTTGCTGGCCAAGCTCGACGGCATCAAGCGCCAGTTGGATGCCGACGGATTCGAGGACTATCGCCGTCAGGCCTACGAAACCGTGATCGGCGGAGTGGCGAAGGCGTTCGACCTGTCGCAGGAAGACCGGCGGGTGATCGATCGATACGACACAAGCCGTCTCTGCAATCCGGAATCGGTGAGGCTGGGACCGGACGGGAAACAAAAGGGCTTCTATCCCCGCTATGTCGACCACGGCAAGACTCTGGGCAAGGAAATGCTGCTGGCTCGCCGGCTGGTGGAAGCGGGCTGCGGCTTCGTCACGGTGACCACGAATTTCGCATGGGACATGCACGCCGACGGCAATAATCCGGCCGTGAAAGAAGGGATGAATTTTTCCGGGCCCGTGTTCGATCACGCGGTGTCGGTATTCCTTGACGACCTGCGCGACCGAGGGCTGGAGGACAAGGTGCTCTTGATCGCGACGGGAGAGATGGGGCGGACACCAAAGATCGACAATAACGGCGGCCGCAACCACTGGCCCCACAGCGCGCCTCTTCTGCTTGCCGGCGGCGGGTTGCAGATGGGCCAGGTGATCGGCCGAACCACCAAGGACGGTGGCAGGCCCTCGACGGAACCGATGACGATCGAACGCCTGCACGCGACCATCCTGCACTCGCTGCTGGATATCGGGCAGATGCGAGTGGCGCAAAGCCACCTGCAGGATGTGATCCGCATCGCCACGGCTGCCGAGCCCATCTCCGGCCTGACAACCTAGCCGGAATTGGTTGGCCGGCAACATGAACGCGGACAGGGTCGAAAAACACCCATCACTCCATCCATTTCCAGTGGCTTGCCGGCAAGCCGACGGCAAGGGCGTGACGAGTTTGCTAAGGTGGTCTTTTCACATCAGGACACCCATCGTGAAGAAGCAAAGACAAAACATCGCACTGCTGGCCTTGCTGGCGATGGGCCTCTCAAGCTCGCTTTTCACCACTCCGTCGGGCCGCGCCGCTGAAAAAAAACAACATGCGCAGCCACCCGACTTCACCAAGGGCGATTCAATCCCCGCGGACGCCAAGCACGACTGGAATCTCGGAGCCACGGGCCTGCGGGGATGGATGCACAGCGACACGCTGGTGACGAGCGATGCGCGGCAGATCGCCGTCACGAAAGTGGAGCCAAAGTCGCCCGCGGATGGCGTGATCGCGGTGGGCGATGTGATCCTAGGCGTCGGCGGCAAGGCGTTTTCAGTTGATCCGCGCGTCGAAATGGGGCAAGCGCTCACGGCGGCGGAAACGGAGGCCGGAGCCGGAAGACTGACGCTCATCCGCTGGCGCGCGGGCAAGACCGACGAGGTGGCCTTGAGGATTCCGGTGCTCGGCAGTTACTCGTCCACGGCCCCGTTTGATTGCCCGAAGTCAAGGCGCATCCTCGAGCGAGGTTGCCAAGCGATCCTGGCGCGCATGAGCACCCCGGACTATGCCCACCAGGATCCCATTCCGCGTTCGCTCAATGCGATGGCCCTGCTGGCAAGCGGCGAGGCGGCTTACCTGCCCCGGATCAAGAAAGAGGCGGAATGGGCGGCGGCGTATTCGTCAGGCGGCATGCAGACCTGGCATTACGGCTATGTGATGATGTTCCTCGGCGAGTATGTGGCCGCCACGGGTGATCAGTCCGTGATGCCGGGCCTCAAACGCCTCGCCCTCGAATCGGCGAAAGGCCAAAGCGCCGTCGGGTCGTGGGGCCACGGGTTTGCAAGACCCGATGGAAGGCGCTTTGGGGCACGCCCCGGCGGGACGGGTTTCTACACGTCCGGCTTTGGCGCGGATCGAGAGATCGTCTTGCCAGTGGACGTGGCCCCGGAGTCGCTGCTGCCGTGGCTGCAGAAGGAAGATGGCAGCCCCTACGACTACATGGGGGTGCTGCGGTTCATCCTGCCGTTCCTCCGGGGCTCCTGCGATAAGTGGTTCTGTTCCGAACTCGTGGCCGCCGCCCTGCGCGACCTGACTGGCTGGCAGGTCGATCCGGCGAAGGCTCGACCCTCCACGATCTACTTCCACCTCGGCGGTAAATGCTGACGTCAGATCAGAACAGTA
>JAGWVO010000480.1 GCA_018970845.1 Planctomycetota bacterium | reverse complement strand
ACGGCGCACCCGTCATGATTTGTTGACAATAATCCGGAGAAAGCTTTTCAACCCTGTCACCGGCACTTGATTTTCCTGCTATTGGAAAGATTTTTGGATATCGGCTGTTGAATGACTTGATGGCGAACCCATCCATCATTGACATGGCTTCGCCGGGCATGTCGACATCAGAGATGATGTCCTCCGCAACAACAACACCGAGATGGTTGGTTAAAAGTGGTGCGATTCGAGGGGGAATGACGGAAACTTGTTCGAGTATTTTCTGTCTGGTTTCCCTGACGCTCGAAGGAGTTGGCATCATGACGGATCATACCCGAGGTTGGGTTGAAGCCATTGCTCGGCTTGAGCCAAGCTCATTCCTTTTCTTCGAGCATAATCCTGCACTTGATCACGGGTTATCATGTCCAATGAAAAATAGGTCGCTTCTGGATGACCAAAATACAATCCAGAAACCGAAGCTGCCGGTGTCATCGCATAGGTTTCGGTCAATCTCATTCCAATCGCTTCCTCCACCTCAAGAAGTTTCCAGAGATTCTGCTTTTCCGTGTGGTCGGGACATGATGGATAACCTGGAGCCGGTCTTATTCCCTCATATTTTTCTGAAATGAGATCATTGTTTCCTAAGGATTCATATTCCGCATACCAAGACTTTCTCGCGATCAAGTGCTGGTATTCGGCAAGGGCTTCCGCAAGCCTGTCCGCCAATGCCTTGGCCATGATCCCTCGATAGTCGTCATGTTCAGCAACAAATCGAGCCTCAAGCTCATCCGCCCCATCTCCTGCAGTCACGGCAAAGGCGCCCACATGATCTGGAAGCCCGCTGGAATCTGGCGCAACATAATCAGCTAGGCAACGGAATTTGGCGGCTCCAGCCTCCGCCTTTCGTTCCCATTGTTGGCGGAGCCAATGAAATCGAAGCATTTCATTGCCTTGGTCATTCTTAATGATCAAGTCATCCAGATGGCTATTGGCTCGAAAAATACCCCAGACAGAATGAGCCCGCAACCAGCCTCGAGTCACGATCTCTTCGAGTAATCGATTGGCATCCGAATGAAGTCGCTTGGCTTCAGCACCCACCAAAGGGTCATTGAAAATGTTCGGGAACTTTCCGGAAAGTTCCCATGCCATAAAAAATGGCGACCAATCAATGAACGGAACAAGCTTTTCGAGGGGAATATTTCGTTCAACTCGAATTCCTGTTTTTGACGGCGCTTTTCTAGGAGGTGATTTCGCCCAGTCGATTGCAAAACCGCGCGCCCTAGCCTCACTAATGGGTACCAATGTTCGGTCCAATCTTCTTCGAAAAGTCGCTCTTTCCTCTTCCTGTTCTTTTTTGTTGGACTCGACAAAATCCGGGCAGCGTTCACTGCTGAGCAAAGTTTCAACCACTCCAACCGAACGCGACGCGTCCATCACATGAATCACCGGGCCACCGGTATAGCATGGTGCAATTTTGACGGCGGTGTGCCTAGAGCTTGTTGTGGCTCCTCCAATCAACAGGGGGATCGTCCAGCCCAACCTTTGCATCTCCTTGGCCACGGTAACCATTTCGTCCAAGGATGGGGTAATCAACCCCGAGAGCCCAACCATGCTTGCCCCCGCGCGCTCAGCTTCCTGGAGGATTTTCTCGCAAGGAACCATGACCCCGATATCAATCACCTCAAAATCGTTGCAGGCAAGCACAACACCAACAATGTTCTTGCCAATGTCATGAACATCACCCTTGACAGTGGCAAGCAAAACTTTGCCTCGGGAAACAATTCCACCGGATTGCTGCCTCTCGGCTTCCATGAAAGGAGTTAAATAGGCAACCGCCTTCTTCATGACTCGGGCGGACCGCACAACCTGGGGGAGGAACATCTTACCGGCGCCAAATAAGTCCCCGACCTTTCGCATGGCGCTCATCAGCGGCCCCTCGATCACATGAAGGGGGCGGGCACTGGAAACTCGTCTTTCTTCGGTGTCTGTTTCAACAAAATCATCAATTCCATGAATTAAGGCGTGTTCCAGCCTTTGGTCTACGGGAGCGTCCCTCCATGCAAGCTTCCCAGATTCATCCTTCTCCTTTCGCCCTAACTTCTTGGCGAATTCGACCAGCCTTTCAGTGGAATCGGGCCTCCTTGCAAAAAGAACATCCTCGACGCGTTCACGGAGTTCCTCGGGAATGTCTTCATAAACTTGCAATTGGCCCGCGTTAACGATTCCCATGTCCAGGCCGCTACGAATACCGTGAAAAAGGAATGCGGAGTTCATGGCCTCCCGGACGACTTCATAATCAGGTCCGCGGAAAGAAAAAGAAACATTGCTGACCCCGCCCGAGGTTTTTGTAAGCGGCATCGCAGCCTTGATGCTCCTTACGGCTTCAAAAAACTCGATGGCATACCTGTCATGCTCCTGCATTCCAGTGGCAACAGTCAGGATGTTGGCGTCGAAGATGATATCGGTTGGCGGAAAAAATACCTTTTTTGTCAACAAATCGTAGGCCCGGGAACAAACGGCCAGCTTGTGCGATGCCTCCACGGCTTGCCCTGTTTCATCAAAAGCCATGACAACAACGGCTGCACCAAGCCTCCGAATAATTCTGGCCTGTTCAAGGAATTTCTCCTCTCCCTCCTTGAGAGAAATGGAATTCACAATGGGTTTGCCTTGGTGGCACTTCAGTCCGGCCTCAATGACGGAAAAATTGCTGCTGTCAATCATCACGGGAACACGGGCGACAACAGGTTCCGCCGAGGCTAGGTTGAGAAACCGCGTCATGGCGGCA
>JAGWVO010000479.1 GCA_018970845.1 Planctomycetota bacterium | reverse complement strand
GCGCCGCGGGCCTCGCGGTCGACCTGGTCGAGGCCACCCATGAGCGCGATCCAAGGGTGATCATGGGATTGGTGAACGAGGCGCTGAAAGGGAGCGTGGGCGCCGCGGCTTCCATCGTCGTGGTGGATTGCCGTACCGGAACAATCTCTCATTGCGGAGTAGGAAATGTGGCCACCCGGTTGACCGGCGTAGGAATCGTCGAAAACCGGCTCATCGGCATCGGAGGGGTTCTTGGTTCGCTGAGGCGCGTTCCGAGGCTGGAACAGGCCTGCCTTTTGCCCGGCGGCATGCTGGTAATGACGACTGACGGCGTTTCGCTTGCATTCGAAGCGGCCACGATCGCCGGCATTCCCCCGGCCGACGCGGCCCGCCTGCTGGTCGAGCGGCACGGCAGGCCCCACGACGACGCCACGGCCCTCGTGATGAGGATCGCTCCATGAGCCAAGGCCTGGAGAATCCGGAACCCGGTCGCGGGTTCCTCGGCGAGTTGCCCGTGGGACATCAGGGCGGCCACAGGCTTGCCCGTTCGAAGGTGCTTGAATTGGCCGGCCGATTGGGGGCCACCCCTTTCCAGGCGACAAGGCTTTCGGCGCTCGCTTCCCAGGGCGCCAGGATCGCGGGCTTGGCCGATCCGTTGGCCCGCATCCGGATCAGCCTCGAGGAATCGGGACGGGGCTTGAGGCTCGCGTTCGGCTTCGCCACAGGCGGCGCCGTGCCCATGCCGCCCGGCTCCGGAGCCGAGTTGTTCCGCGCCTGGCCCAAACCTGCCGAGATCGAGGAACTGCGCGAACTGGTGAGGGCCAGGAGCAGGAGGGAACTCACCGAGGAACTCCATGCCAAGAACGCCCAACTGCTTGAGCAGCAGCAGGGTCTCGAGCGCACCATCCAGGACAGAACGGCTGAACTGGTCACGGCCATGGAGCGGGCCGATTCCGCCAACAGGGCCAAGGGCGCTTTCCTGGCGACGATGAGCCATGAGATCCGCACGCCCATGAACGCGATCATCAACATGACCGCGCTCACCCTTGACACCGAACTGAACCCCCGACAGAGGCAATACCTTTCGGTGGTGCATTCCTCGGCCAGGAACCTGCTGGCCCTCATCAACGACATCCTCGACTTCTCGAAGATCGAGGCCGACAAGCTCGAGATCGAGGATACGCATTTCAGCCTGCGACAGATCCTCGACGAGCTTGCCGAGACCTTCAGGGTCAGGGTGCTGGAGAAACACATCGAACTCATCGTGCATGCCAATCCGGACATTCCCGACAGCCTGGTGGGCGATCCCCTGCGGATACGGCAGGTGTTGACGAACCTTCTGGGCAACGCGTTCAAGTTCACGGAGAAGGGTGAGGTGACGCTCAAGGTCGAGCAGGCCGGCCCTCCCGGCGACGCGCCCGGAAAAGTGCCGCTGGTTTTCAGCGTCGCCGACACGGGGGTCGGCATCACCGAGGAGCAGCAGGCCAGGCTTTTCAATCCGTTCACCCAGGCCGACAGCTCGACATCACGCCGTTATGGCGGCACCGGGCTCGGCCTTGTGATCAGCCGCCGGTTGGCCCAGGCCATGGGTGGAGACCTCACCCTGTCGAGCCGGCCCGGCTCGGGAACCACATTTTATTTTTCCGTGCCCCTGAGTCCGGGAGGACCTCCCCAGGCTCCCCGCAAGGTGCCCGAGGAACTGAGGCAATTGAAGGTGCTTGTTGTCGAGGATTCCGACACCAGCCGACAGGTTCTCGAGATGTTCTTCGCGTCGTTTGGCATATCCTGCGTGGCCGTAGAATCAGCCGAGGCGGCCACGGCGCGTGTCATCGCGTCGGAGCTTCCCGGCAATTCCCCTTTCGGCCTCATCGTGGTCGACTGGATGCTGCCTGGAATCAACGGCCTCGAGTTTGCGCAATGGTTGCGGCAGCGCCCCGCGACGATGTCGACCGGGATCATCATCATCAGCGCCTATGCCGGCAAGGAGGAGGAGGCCAGGTGCCTCGAGGCCGGCGTGAACGCCTTCCTGCCCAAGCCCATCACCGCGTCGACGCTGTTCGACGCCATCCTCGAGATCCGCGGCTTCAAGCGGGCGACCCAGAAGACGGCGGGGGAATCTTATGTCGACCATGACATGTTCCAGGGCGCCCTCGTCCTTCTCGCCGAGGACAACGAGGCCAACCAGATGGTGGCGTCGAGCCTGCTGGCGCGGCTGGGCATCAGCCTCGACATCGCGCGAAACGGCGTCGAGGCGGTTCGGATGGCCGATGCCAGGGCCTATGCCGCCGTCCTGATGGACATGCAGATGCCCGAAATGGATGGATTGGAAGCCACGCGCAGGATTCGAGCCAACCCCAGGCATGCCAGGCTGCCGATCATCGCCATGACAGCCAACGCCATGAAGTCGGACATGGAGGCGTGCCTGCAAGCCGGCATGAACGACTTCGTTTCCAAGCCGATTGACCGCGCAGCCTTGTTGGGCGCCCTCAAGAGATGGATCGCGCCGCGTGAAAGGCCGCCAGGGGCCGTTGGTGCCACGCCGCCCGAGGCGCCTTCGGACCCCAAGGCGCCGCTTCCCGAGACGCCCGGCGTGGACATTGCCGACACCATGAGGCGGTTGGGGATCGATTTCGGGTCGCTGCTGCCGCTTTACAGGCGTTTTCACCGCGCGCTTGCCGGGCAGGTAAGCGCGATCCGCGAGGCCGTGCAAGCCGGCCAGCGTGATCAGGCTTCCCGGGAAGCCCATGCCTTGGCCGGAGCCTCCGGCAACCTTGGAATGGGCGCGCTTAGG
>JAGWVO010000027.1 GCA_018970845.1 Planctomycetota bacterium | reverse complement strand
GGCTGAATCCCGCCCGGTGTCTGTAAGACGCAGAAAAGCTCCCCGAGTAGGATTCGAACCTACAACAAGCCGGTTAACAGCCGGCTGCTCTACCGTTGAGCTATCGGGGAATCAGACAAGCGAGCTTGGCTGAATTAGTGTCTTACAGCACCAGCCGGCACAAGGCAAGGCAACTTGCCATGCCCAAACAGGCATCTAGCGCATCACAAAGCCTTACCTAGCAGAGGTTTGCGGCGCTCCCGCCGGCCCTTGGCGCCCGCTCGCCTTGCGGGGCGTCGGAAGCGGCCGCGCCTCGTGGGCCTTCACATCCTCGGCCAGCAACTCCACCGCCTTGGCCAGTTGCCTGTCCACGGCGTCACCGGGTTGCGGCCAGATCACCACATCGGGCACGGCACCGTTCAACTCAAGGTCCTCGCCGTTGGTCGCGAGATACCAACCCCGGAACGGCAGCCTCAGGAAACCGACATCCATGATCGAGGTGCCTCCCGTGGAAATCACCCCGCCCGCCGTGGTCACCCCCACAAGCCGGCCGCGCTTGAGAGTCTTGATGGCGTGGCTGAAGATCTCGGCGTTGGAAAAGCTGTTCTGGTTGCAAAGCACCACGACCGGCTTGGTCCATGAAGCGAAAATCTTGCGGTCTTGCGGATAGCCGGGGGTAGCCCCCCCGCGGGGAACCGTGAAGGCATGCACCGGCTGGGTGAGCGCCGTCAGCAGCAGGTCGGCGGTGCTGCCGCCCCCGTTCTCGCGGACATCGATCACCAGGCCTTTCTTGCCGGCGCCGGCGAAGTGCAGCATCTCCTCGAACTTGTGGAAACTGGGCATGTCCATCGCCTGGATATGCAGGTAGCCCAATGCCCCCGCCGAACGCTTCTCCACCTCCGCGCGGTTGGATTCCATCCACATCCCGTAAAGCGCCGACCGCGCCTGAGCCGGACTGATCGGCGGGAAGGTTTCCACCCGTTCCTTGCCGCCGGCGTCACGCACGGTGACGGACAGTTCGGAATTGGGGGGCAAAGTGAGAACCAGCGCGGGATCGGTGTCATGGGCCACGGGCTGTCCGTTGACGGCGGTGACCATGTCGCCGGGCTTCAAGCCGTGGCGGACCCGGGCGGCGGGGCTTCCGGCGATGAGGTCGCGGATTTTCCAGCCTTCGCCCTTGTGGCCCGAATCGAGGCGGAAGCCGGGATGCAGCGTGGCGCGGTTCCATTTTCCGGATGCCAGCGGATCCGCGGGCGCCCCACCCCGCCTGGGCGAGGCGCCGCCGGGCGAGATGAAGAAGCCCAGGTGCGATCCGTTGAGCTCGCCGAGCATCAGGTTCACGACGGTGGCCAGCGACTCGGAATCGACCGCCCGCGCCGCGGCCGGCTGGTACTTGAGCTGGATGGCCTTCCAGTCACGATTATTGAGTTTCTCATCATACCAATTATCCCTCATGGTGCGCCAGCAGAGGTCGAACACGGCGGCGTTGCGCGCCGGCATGTCGAGTTCCTGGAGGGCGCTGAACCGGTAGCTGGTGCCGGAGGAATCGGCCGGCGGCGCGGCGGCCGGAGCCGAGGGCGCGCTCCGCCCCAGTCGCGTCGCCAGCGCGCCGGCAAGGGAGCTTGTCGAAGGCGAAGGCCCGGCCGCCCCGGCCGGGCTGAAGCTGCCGGGAACGCCCGCCGAAAGCCAAACCACGGAGCCGTTCTTGAGCCACTTGGCCCGGGAACCGGTGGCCGGGTTGATCGAAACCGGCTTCAGCTTGTCGGGAAACTCCACCATGAAGGTGCCGCGCTTGCCCTCGGCGCCGCTGGTGAACGCCAGCTTCTTCGAATCGGAAGACCAGAACAGGTCGGCCTCCTCGGAATCCGGCACGCTGATGGTGCGGATGCGCTCGGCGATCCGGTCGAAGTCGATTTCCGTGGCGGCCGACGGCTTGGAAGCGGCGGGGGGAACGGCAGGCGGCTTGCCCGCCGGGGAGCCAGCGGGGGCCGGCTTCCTCGACTTCATCTTCTCAAGGGCCTTTTCCAGCGAGCGGTCGCGAGAGCCGGTCTCCTCGTCGGCCTTGCGAAGATAGACATAGTGGATGTCCACTTCCGTGCCCGAGCGCCTGCCCACGAACGCGAGGACCTTGCCATCGGGCGACCAGGCCGGGTCGGTGTCGTTGTCGGGGTGCCTGGAGACATTCACCGGGGGCCTTGAACCATCCGCCGGCGCGATCCAGATGTCGCTGTTGAAATCCTCGTCCTGCGAGGCATAGGCGATGAATTTGCCGTCGGGAGACCAGTCGAAGTCGGGAGCGGAATGAGACCTGAGGTGCACCTTCTCATCGGTGCCGTCGGGCTTCATGGAAACCAGGTCGCCGCGGCCCCGGACAAACGCGACCCGGGTTCCGTCGGGGCTGAAGCGGAGCCTCGACTTGGGTTGCCCGTCCTTGGTGACGGGCGCCAGCGTGAACGACTTGTTGCGCCACCAGTACGCGTTCGGGTCGGAGCGCGTGGCCTTGACGATCTCGGTGGTTCCCCCGGCGTCGGAGACGAACAGGATGAACTCCCCGTTGCCGGCGAACGCCACCGAACGCTCCTCGGCGGCCGAACTGGTCACCGCCACGGGTTCCCGCAACTCGGTGTCCATGACCCAGACATCCCCTCCGGCGACAAAGGCGATCTCAAGGCCGTCCGAGGTGAAATCGGCGTCGCTGGCGGAGGTGAGCACCCGCCTTTCACGGCTTTCGCGGACAAAATCGGCGCTGGTGGCGATCTCGAGCCTGCGGGGCGGCTGGCCCGAGGCGGGCTTCACGATGTAAAGGTCGAACAGGTGGCGGAAGACGATCGCCGACCCGTCCGCCGAAATCGCCGGCTGCACCACCGAATCATCGGGAAACGAACTGAGCATGCGACCGCGCCCGCTGGCGATGTCGTGCTCCCAAAGGTTGAAGTTGCCCGACTGGGCGCCCACATAGTAAAAGCCCTTGCCATCGGGCTTCCACAACGGCGAGTGGGCCCCCCTTTCGGAATGGTGCGCGACGGGCTTGCCAGGCATCACCGGGGGGTTGTCCAGCAGGCGCGCGTGCGTACCCTTGGCGCGGTCGTGCAGCCAGACCTGCCAGGCCTGCGACCCATGGTATCCCTTGCGCCACCACTGGGTCCCCTCGCGGACATAAAGGATCCTGTTGCCATCCGGGGAGATCCGTCCGGCCTCGGCGGCCTCGTCGAAGACGATGTCCTCGGCGGCCCGGCGGCTGAGGTCGACCAGCGCCAGGCGATTGGCATGCTTCCAATTGTGGTCGCGCGTCACCTCCACCAGCAGTTTCGATCCGCCGGGGGCGAATTGAAGGGGAACGGTTCCGGCCGTGTTGAAGGTCACCTGTCGGGCGTCGCCGCCGGCGGCATCCATGATGTAGACACAAGCCCCGCCTTCCCGGTCGCTTTGAAACGCGATCGACTTGCCGTCGGTCGAGAAAACAGGATGCGTGTCACGGGCGGGATGGTTGGTGAGGCGGCGGGCCTCGCCACCCTCCGCGGACACGGTCCAGATGTCGCCATTCCAGTCGAAGGCCACCGTCCTGCCGTCCGGCGAAAGCGACGGATGGTTGGCCAATTGGATCGGGCTTCGGGACTGGCCCGGCAAGGCCAAGGCTGCGATGAGGAGGAAAGATGTTATGGCGCGCACGGTTGGTCGCTCCTGGCGGTTGGTGATGAAGGCGGCCGCGACGGACGAATCCACTTCGTTATACCAATAGGGAGCGGGACTTGGCGCAAGTGATCGCCCGTCCTAAACAAGGTTTCATCAGGAAGGAACCTGGCCGATGCCCTCCCCGTCTCGACTCCGCCCGGATGACTGCGCCCTTCTTGTGGTGGATGTTCAGGAACGCCTTGTTCCGGCGGTGTCCCGCGGCTCGGCCCTGGTGAATTCGGTTTCGTTTTTGGCCCGATGGGCCCGCGTCGCCGGGGTTCCGGTCTTCGCCACCGAGCAGTACCCCAAGGGACTCGGGCCCACGGTTCCCAGCGTGGCGGAAAGCCTTTCACGGCCCGCCGAGTCCAAAACCCGGTTCAGCGCCGCAACCCCTGCTATCATTGAGGCACTTCACCGGGACGCCCGGCGGACCGTCCTGCTGGCAGGCATGGAAACGCACATCTGCGTGGCGCAGACGGCGCTCGACCTGCTTGCGGAAGACTTCGCGGTGGCGTTGGCCTTGGACGCGGTTTCCGCGGGCAGGGATTCGGACCACCATGCGGGCCTCGCGCGCATGCGGCAGGCCGGCGTGGTTCCATCGACGGTGGAGATGGCGGTGTACGAGTGGCTGGGTGACGCGTCTCACCCGGCCTTCAAGGAACTGGCGGCCGCCGTGCGCGCCCGCCGTGAACAGTCGGACGGCCCAACATGACGATCCCTCCCGCTCTGCAACCACCCTCCCGCCTCCTGCTGGGCCCCGGCCCCAGCGACGCCCACCAGCGCGTCCTGCGCGCCATGGCCACGCCGCTGTTGGGCCACCTCGACCCGGCGTTTTTGACCATCATGGCCGAGGTCCAGGAGATGCTTCGCGCCGTGTTCCGCACCGGCAACAGGCTCACGCTCCCGATATCCGCCACCGGCATGGCCGGCATGGAAACCTGCCTGGTGAACCTCGTGGAACCGGGCGACAAGGTCGTCATTTGCAATGGTGGCTTCTTCAGCAACCGCATGGTCGATGTGGCCCAGCGTTGCGGAACCCATGTGACCGAAATCAAGCGCCCGTGGGGCGGCGTGTTCCCGCTGGACGAAATCGCCGAGGTGGTGCGCCGCGTCCGCCCCAAGGTGCTGGGCGTCGTGCATGCCGAAACCTCCACGGGGGTGCTTCAACCGCTCGACGGGCTGGGCGAACTCTGCCGGGAAACGGGCACTCTGCTGGTCATCGACACGGTGACCTCTCTGGCCTGCGTGCCCGTGGAACTCGACGCCTGGGGAGTGGATGCCGCGTATAGCTGCTCCCAAAAGGGCTTGGCGTGCCCGCCCGGGCTCTCGCCCGTGTCGTTCTCCCAGCGGGCGCTCGACACGCTCCACAACCGCAAGACCAAGGTGCAAAGCTGGTACCTCGACCTGTCGCTCATCACGCAGTATTGGGGCCAGGACCGCTCCTACCACCACACCGGCCCGATCACCAGCGTCTACGCCATCCACGAGGGCCTTCGCATCGTGCTGGAGGAGGGGCTGGAAAACCGCTTCGCGCGCCACCGCCGCAACTACAAGGCCCTGCGCGCCGGCCTCGAGGCGCTGGGAATGCGCTATGTGGCGCCCGATGCCCACCAGTTGCCCCAGCTCCACGCCGTGTACCTGCCCGCGGGGATCGCCGAGGAGCTTCCGGTGCGCAAGCGGCTCCTTGAGACATTCGGAATCGAGATCGGCGGCGGCCTCGGCGAGCTCAAGGGCAAGATCTGGCGCATCGGCCTGATGGGCTGCAACAGCCGCGCCGATGTCGTTTACAGCCTGCTGGGCGCTCTGGAACGCGTGTTGTCGGAGGCCGGATTGGGCATCGCCCCCGGCGCCGGCACCGTGGCGGCCCAGAAGGCCTACTCCGCGGCTGGCTGAAATCGCCGGAGACCACGCCGATGGAACCCTGGTTGCCGCACGGCCGATTCCCCCAGGCGCGCCCCAGGCGCCTGCGGCACAATCCGCTGGTCCGCGCCATGGTGCGCCAGACCGGCCTGGACGCCACCGACCTCATCGAACCCGTGTTCCTCAGGCCCGGCCAGGGGATCAGCAAACCGGTCGCCAGCATGCCGGGCGTGTTCCAGGTCAGCCCCGACATGGCGGTGAGGCAAGCCTCCGAGGCCATGGAAGCCGGGATACGGGCCTTCCTGCTGTTCGGGATTCCATCGGGCAAGGATCCCAGGGGGGACGCGGCGCTCGACGAGTCCGGCATCGTGCAGGAGGGCCTCAGGGCCATGAGGGCCGCCCTGGGCGACAAGGTCGTCCTCATCACCGACGAATGCTTCTGCGAGTACACCGACCACGGGCACTGCGGCATCCTCGGGCATTCGACCGGAAGGCTCGACCTTGAGAACGACGCCAACCTCCCCAGGCTGGCGGCCCAGTGCGTCAGCCACGCCCGCGCCGGGGCCGACATCGTCGCGCCCAGCGGCATGCTCGATGGCATGGTCTCCGCCATCCGCCGCGGACTCGACGCCGCCGGACACTCCCACACGCCCATCATGTCGTATGCCGTGAAGTTCGCCTCGGGATACTACGGCCCGTTCCGCGACGCGGCGGAGTCGCCGCCGCAGTTCGGCGACCGCGGCAGCTACCAGATGGATCCGGCCAACGCCTCCGAGGCCCTCAGGGAACTGGCCCTCGACCTCGACGAGGGAGCCGACATGGTGATGGTGAAGCCGGCCCTCGCCTACCTCGACATCGTGAGGATGGTGCGCGACAGGTGCGCCGTGCCCGTGGTGGCGTACAATGTTTCCGGCGAATTCGCCATGGTGAAGGCGGCCGCGGAGCGCGGATGGATCGACGAGCGCAAGGTGGTGCTTGAAACCCTTCTTGGCATGAGGCGAGCCGGGGCCGACCTGATCATTTCCTACCACGCCCGCGACGCCGCCAGGTGGCTGCGCACGGGCTGATCCAGCCGCGAGGCAACCCCATGGCCGCCGATCCGCTCGTGGGACAGATGGTGGGGCCCTTCGAAGTCCTCGGCCGCCTCGGCTCGGGGGCGATGGGGATCGTCTACAAGGCCAGGTACACCAATGGCGCCCTGGTGGCCCTCAAGATCCTTCCCGGATCCCCCGGAAACATGGAGCCCGACAGCCTCGCCCGGTTCGACCGCGAGGCGAAGATCCTCCAGCAGCTCAAGCACCCCCGCATCGTGCGCCTGTATGGCACCGGCAGGCACCATGGCGCCCCCTATTACGCGATGGAGTATGTCCCGGGGGAAAGCCTCGCCGAACTGCTCCACCGCAAGGGAAAGCTCAACTGGCACGAGGTCGCGGAAGTCGGCCGGCAACTGTGCGAGGCGCTCCAGCACGCCCACGACCTCGGCGTGATCCACCGCGACCTCAAGCCCAGCAACCTGATGATCGCCAAGGATGGTTCCATCAAGCTCGCCGACTTCGGCATCGCCAAGGACCTCGACCAGACCACCCAGCTCACCGGCGCCTTCTGCGCCGTGGGAACCGCCGCCTACATGGCTCCCGAACAATGCCGGGCCCAGAACATCTCGCCCCGGACCGACCTCTACTCGCTCGGCGTGGTGATGTTCGAGCTCCTCACCGGATCGAGGCCGTTCACCGGCGAATCCAGCATGGAGATATTCCAGAAGCACATCAACGAGAAGCCGCAAAAACCCTCGCGGCTGGTCCACGACATTCCCTCCGCCTTCGACACCCTCGTCCTGCACCTCATGGAGAAGGAATCCCACGACAGGCCGCCCGACGCCCGGACGGTGGCCGAGTCGCTCACGCGGATCGAGGAGCGGCAGGAAAGCCTCGCGCGCGCCGGCGGGCCCCGCCCGAGGCGCAAGTCGCGCAAGAGGCCAAGGTCCACAAAAGCAGACCCTTTTTGGCGTTCGATCTGGTTCGTCGGGCCCGCGGCGCTCGCCTCGCTCGCGGGCATCACGGCCTTCGGCTGGTGGGTGTTCCTGAGCCCGCCCTCGGCGGGAGCGCTGGTCGCGGAGACGGCCCGGCTGGAGCAGCAGGGAGGCGACGACGCCTTCATGCGCCTGGCGGAAACGGAGGGCCCGGCCTCCCGCTACCTGGCACTGTACCCCGAAGGCCCCGAGGCCCAAAGGATGAAGTCGCTCCTCGAGCGCGCCCAGGCCCGCGAGGGCGAGAGGCTGCTGCGACGACATGCCGGCCAGAAGGGCCAGCGGTTCAAGGTCGAGCCTCCCGACGCCATCGCGGCCAAGGCGTTCGCCGCGGTCGACCATGAGGAGGCGGGGTCGCTTGATGACGCGCGCGCGTCCTGGGAAGCCCTGTTGAACGAGGGGCTGCCATGGTCGGCCGTGGCCCGCCGGCACCTGCGCGACATCGCCGATGCCGTCACCTATCCGCTGCGGCTCGAGCGAAAGTGGCACGAGGCCCTCGAGAACGGCAACCTGCTGGCGCCTTCTGGGGAATCGGCGCCCGTCGCGCGCGCCGGTTTCCTGGCGTGGCGATCGTTCCTCGCCGACCAGTTGGCCGACGCGTGGCTCGGGCACTCGCTGGCGAACGAGGCGGCGTCCCTGCTTCGCGAGGACCTCGACTCGCTCATGCTCAACCCGGCGCCGGATGCCCGCGCCATCTACCTCCACTGCCGCAAGCGCGGCAAGGGCGCGGCCCCGGCGAATGTCGTGGAAAGCCGCCGGGAGTCCGCGCGGGCCAAGGTCGCCGCCGCCGCCGCGGCGCCGCCGGCCCAGGGGACAGCGACCCTTTCCGCGATCGCCCAAGTCTACGAACCGACCACCGACCTCGCGGCGCAGGGCCGCGAGGCGAGGAACCTCTCCAACGCGCGCAAGGGCGCGCAGGAACAGAATCCATGATCCCCCGCCCCAAAAGCTCAGCCGCGTTCGCCCATGCCAAGACCCTCATCCCCGGGGGCGTCAACAGCCCGGCGCGGGCCTTCGGGGCGGTCGGCGGCGAACCCCTCTTCATCAGCCGCGCCCATGGTGCCCACCTGCACGACCTCGACGGCAACAGCTACATCGACCTCATCGGCTCATGGGGCCCGATGATCCTCGGCCACGGCCATCCCAAGGTGCAGGCCGCCATCGCCGACGCCCTGACGCGGGGCACGAGCTACGGCGCGCCGACCGAGGCCGAGTCCCGCCTGGCCCAACTGGTGATCGACGCCGTGCCCTCCATCGAGATGGTCCGCTTCGTCTCGTCGGGAACCGAGGCGGCGATGAGCGCCATTCGCCTCGCCCGCGGACACACCGGCCGGGAAAAGATCATCAAGTTCGCCGGTTGCTACCACGGCCATGTCGACAGCCTTCTCGTCGCGGCGGGTTCCGCGGCCACCACGCTCGGGGTGCCCACAAGCCCAGGAATCACCAAGGCCAACGCGGCGGACACCATCGTCCTGCCTTTCAACGGATGCCAGGAACTGCAAGACGCCTTCAAGGCCGCGGGCGACTCCATCGCCTGCGTCATGGTGGAACCGGTGGCCGGGAACATGGGCCTCGTGATGCCGACCCCGGAATTCAGGCGATTGCTGCGCGACCTCACGCGCCGGCACGGGGCGCTTCTCGTCTACGACGAGGTGATGACGGGCTTCCGCCTCGCCCTGGGCGGCGCGCAGGAATTGCTGGGAGACGACCCCGATGTCACGGCTCTTGGAAAGATCATCGGCGGGGGCCTGCCCATGGCCGCCTATGGCGGATCGCGCGCGGTCATGTCCAAGGTCATGCCAGCGGGCCCGGTGTTCCAGGCCGGCACACTCTCGGGGAATCCGCTGGCCATGGCCGCGGGAATCGCCACCCTCGAGGAGCTGAAAGCCACCAACCCCTACACCCGGCTCGAGGCGCTCGGCAAGCGTCTCGAGGACGGCCTTCGCGCCGTCTGCCTGAAAAGGGGCGTGCCTTTCACGCTGAACCGGTGCGGCAGCATGTGGACCCTGTTCTTCACCCCGGGGCCGGTCACCGATTACGAATCGGCCAAGACATCCGACACGAAAAAATTCGGCAGGTTTTTCTGGGACATGATGGACAGGGGTGTTTACCTGCCGTGCAGCCAGTTCGAGGCGGCGTTCAATTCCGTCCTGCACGACGAGGCGCTGATCGACCGGGTCATCTCCGCCGCCGGGGAATCGCTGGCCTGATCGGCGTCAGCCCGCGATCGGCTCGATCACCTCGCCGCCATCCAAAAGGGGCACGATCCGCCCCTCCCGGTCGGTGTGGGTGACATCGTGGATGCCCAATTGGTGGAAAACCGTCCGGGCGATGTCCTCGGGGCCGACCGGCTTGTCGAGCGGAAACTCGGCGCGGGGATCGCTCGACCCGTAAACCGAACCGCCGCGGATGCCGCCCCCGGCCATCAGCACCGACATGAGCGCCGTCCAGTGGTCGCGCCCGGCGCCCGTCTTTCCGCCCGACCGGGGATCCCCGATGCGCGGCTTGCGCCCCATCTCGCTGCTCACCATCACCAGCGTGCTGTCGAGAAGCCCGCGCTGGTGGAGGTCGGCGAGCAGCGCGGCGAACGGCTTGTCGAACTCGGGAAGCAGGCGGTCCTTGAGGCAGTTGAAATTGTTGCCGTGGGTGTCCCAACCGCCGCCGCTCTTGCAGAGCTTGTCAAGTTCCTTGTCGCCTTTCCAGAAGACGGTGACGAAACCGACTCCCGCCTCGACAAGCCTCCGGGCCAGGAGCATCGACATCGCGTTGATGCCGGGACCGTAACTGTCGCGCACCGATTGGGGTTCGCGGCGCAGGTCGAATGCGGAACGGGTGCCTTGCGAGGCCAGCAGTTGGTACGCCCTCTCCTCATGGGGATCGGTGGCCCTCAACTCGCGCGCGAAGGCTTCCCGGTCGAGGGCGCCGGCGAGGCCACGGCGGTCCATCAGGCGCGAAACCGATATGTCGCCGCGAAGGGACAGCGCCGGCACGGCGAAATCCAGCGGGTTTTCCCGCGTACCCTCGACAAACAAAGGATCGTGGCGCGGCCCGAGCAACGCGGCGAACTGGCCGGGACGGGTGTAGTCGGGCGCGCCCTCCTTGTGGGGCAGAGTAATGTGGGAAGGAAGCGACGGATGGGGCGGACGCTTGGCCGTCGCCACGGCTGACATGGCCGGCCAGTCGGTCGGGTACGGAGTTCGGGCGTTCAACAATCGGTGAAAGCTGGGATCGGGCGCGTGGCCGGTGAGGTTGTAGTAATAGCCGGCGTGGTGGTCGCCGGTGCCGCGCCCGCGGTCGGTGACCGACCTGATGACGGCAAGATGACGGGCTTGGCTCGCAAGATGGGGCAGGTGTTCGCACAATTGCAGGCCGGGAACCGTGGTGGGCCTCGGCTGGAAAGGACCGCGGTATTCAGCCGGGGCCAAAGGCTTCATGTCCCAGGTGTCGATGTGGGAGGCGCCCCCGGAAAGCCAGATCAGGATCACCGACTTGGCCGGGGAACGGGAAGCGGCGTTTGCACCCTTGGCGGCCAAAAGCGGCGCGACGCTGCCCATCACCAGCCAACTGCGCCGATCGACGAATCCCGGGCAATCGAACATGGGTGAGTCCCGGTGGGGTTGTGAATGCAAACAGCTTGAAAACTATATTCTTGCTTATCGGATTGTCGTATGATAGACGATAATAAGAATAACCCACCCTCCAGCCGGCGCGAATCTGTCCCCAAAACCAGAACGGGTTGCGACCATGTCCCTCCCAACATCCATCAGCGCCTTGGCATGCGTCATCACCCTGATGGCCGCCTGTGGCCAGTCCCGCGCCGAATTGCGCGCCTCCACCCCATCCATCTCCCTTCCCGACTCATTCGCGGGCCATCAGATTCTTGTTGAATCAGCCGGTACCGATGCGACAAGGAAGGCCACCTACAGCAGCAAGGATCCCAAGGTCGCCAAGGTGGATTCACGCGGATATGTCTCTCCCGCGGGCAATGGGTCGACTTCCATCGTGGTTTCGCTCGACGGCCAATCCCTTTCGATTCCCGTCGATGTGAAGGGATATGGCGACGGCCGCAAGGTGGACTTCCGCACGGAGGTTCAACCGCTTCTCAGCAAGCTTGGCTGCAATGCCGGCGGATGCCACGGCAAGGCCAGCGGTCAAAACGGCTTCAAGCTGTCGCTGTTCGGATTCGACTCGCTCTTCGATCATGCCGCGATCGTCAAGGAAGCGAGGGGCCGCCGCTTGATGGCCTCCTCACCCGACAAGTCGCTCTTCCTTCTCAAGGCCACCGGGCAGGTTCCGCATGGCGGTGGAAGGAAACTCAAGCCGGAAAGCCCCGAATACTCCACCCTGCTCCAATGGATCGTCGCTGGCGCTCCGTACTCGGCGCCCGATGTTCCCACCGTGACCCGCCTATCCATCGTGGTGGCCGACAGGGTCATGACGCGCGACCAGACCCAGCAACTTGCCGTGCTGGCCCACTACAGCGACGGAACCCGCCGCGATGTCACCCGGCAAAGTGAATTCGCTGGCAACCTCGATGTGGTTGCTTCCGTTGATTCGGAGGGTCTCGTCCGCGCCGGGGCCAACAGCGGCGAGGCCGCCATCATGGCGCGGCACATGGGCCATGTCGCCGTTTTCCGGGCCCTCGTTCCCCACGCGCCGCCGCTCGCCTCGATCGACGGGTTTCAGCCCGCGACCAAGATCGACGAACTGGTGATGTCGAAGTGGAAAAAGCTGGGTCTCAAGCCTTCCCCTGTTTGCGACGACTCGACATTCCTGCGCAGGCTGACCATCGACCTTGCAGGAAGGTTGCCGACCGTCGGGGAAACCCGCGCGTTCCTTTCGGACAACTCCGCGGACAAGCGGACCAAGGCCGTTGACAGGTTGCTGGATGGAAGCGACTACCCGGCCTATTTCGCCATGAAATGGGGAAGCATTCTCCGAAATTCAAACCTGGCGGGCGCGGAGAAGGCCGCTTACGCATTCCACAACTGGATCAAGGATTCGATCTCGCGGAACAAGCCTTACGACGAATTCGTCCGCGGCATCGTCGCCGCGGCGGGCGAATGGCCCGATTCCCCCGCCATCAACTGGTACTGGCAAAACCGCGACGACCAACTTCACCAGACAACGGCGGATGTCGCCCAGATATTCCTTGGCATCAGGCTGCAGTGCGCCAAGTGCCACCACCACCCCTACGAACGGTGGGGCCAGGCCGACTACTACGGGCTGGCCGGCTTCTTCACCCGCCTCGGTCGCAAGAGCTTTGGCGAGCCACCCCCGTATTTCTCCTCGGCCAACGCCACCACCGGGGAGAAGGACCCTCTCACCGGCAAGGTGCCCGAACCCAAGTATCCCGATGGCGCCGCCCCCAAGTTCTCGCCCGAGGAAGACCCCCGGCACGCCCTGGTTGACTGGATGGTCCGCCCGGACAACCCGTTCTTCGCCAAGGCCCTGTCGAATCGTCTCTGGGGGCATTTCTTCGGCAGGGGAATCGTGCAGGAAGTGGACGACTTGCGGGAGACCAATCCGCCATCCAATCCCGAGTTGCTCGACCACCTGGCCGGTGAGTTCCTGCGGTCGAAGTTCAACATGAGAGCCCTCATCAGGCAGATGCTAGTCAGCCGGGTCTACCAATTGTCGTCGGAGCCAACCGAGCACAACCGCACCGACGCCCAAAACTTCGCGAGGTATTACGCCCGCAGAATGCCTGCCGAGGTGTTCCACGACGCCGTCAACCAGGTATGCGAATCCAGGCAGGAGTTCAACGGCATGCCCCGCTCGGCGCGTGCCGTCGACCTGCCGCATGAGAACTTCGGCTCCTACTTCCTCGATGTCTTCGACCGGCCCAAGCGGGTTTCGGTTTGCGAATGCGAGCGCTCGACCAGCGCCACTCTGGCCCAGGTCCTGCTTCTTTCCAACTCCGAGGAAATGGAAAACAAGGTGGCCTCGGGCGAGGGACGGGTGGCCCGCATGATCAAGGCGGGGATGAACGACACGGCCATGGTGGAGGAGCTGTTCCTCGCCGCCCGCTGTCGCCTTCCATCACCCAAGGAAAAGCAACGGGCCATGGCTCACTTGGCGGGCGCTGAAAAGGCGGAAAAGGCCAAGGCCCTTGAGGACATCGTCTGGGCCTTGCTCAACACCAGGGATTTCGTTTTCAACCACTAGGATCGGGGAGAGGCGGACATGCTGGATTTCATCGGTCGATCACCCCGCGATGGCTCCGGACCATCCCGTCGGGCCATTCTCCGCGCGGGCACGCTGGGCCTTGGCGGGCTCACTCTGGCGGACATGTTGCGTGCCAGGGCCATGGGGCAGGCCCCCGTGAGCGGACGGAAGTCGGTCATCCTGATCTGGCAGGCGGGCGGCCCCAGCCACATCGACATGTACGACCTGAAGCCCAACGCCCCGGCGGAAATCCGCGGCGAATTCAAGCCCATCAGCACCTCGGTGCCGGGATTGCAGATCGGCGAGCACCTTCCCCGCCAGGCGGCCATCTTCGACAAGATGGCCGTCGTCAGGTCCGCGTTTCACACCAACGCAGGCCATGGCATGGGCAGCCAATGGATGCAAACCGGTTATCAGGCCACCATCGAGGTGAATGACAACATCTTCCCGTCCACCGGTTCCGTGGTGGCGCGGATGAAGGGGCCCAACGCCCCTGGAATGCCCGCCTATGTGAACCTGCCCCGGAAAGTCAGCTTCGGCAACGCCGCCTACCTCGGCGCGTCGTACAACCCGTTCGCGCCTGATGCCGATCCCAATTCGTCTTCCTTCCAGGTCCGGAACCTCAAGCTCCCGGGCCGCGTTGACGCCTCGCGCCTTGGCCGCCGGCAGGATCTTCTCAAGGACCTCGACGGCATCCGCCGCGACATCGACACCAAGGGCGACCTCGCCGGGCTCGACACCTTTTACCGCGACGCCATGGAGATGGTCACCGGCACACGCGCCCAGAAGGCGTTCAACCTGGCCGAGGAGGCCGAGTCGCTGCGCGACACCTACGGCCGCCACGACCTCGGCCAGTGCTGCCTGCTGGCCCGCAGGCTCGTCGAGTCGGGGGTGACCTTCGTGACCATCCAGGCCGGCGGCGGATGGGACACCCACGGCAACAACTTCAGCGAACTCAAGAAGAACCTGCTTCCCAAGTTCGATCAGGCCGTCGCCGGCCTGGTCCGCGACCTGTTCGACAGGGGCCTCCATGAGCAGGTGCTCGTGATGGCCATGGGCGAGTTCGGTCGCACCCCCAAGATCAACTCCGGCGCCGGACGCGACCATTGGCCCGGCGCCATGTCCGTCCTGTTTTCCGGCGGCGGCCTCCGCATGGGACAGGCCGTCGGATCAACCAACGCGGCGGCGGAGTATCCGACCTCCAAGCCCTACACTCCCGGTTGCGTGCTCAGCACCATGTACTCCGTGCTGGCCATCGACCACAAGCATGTGTTTTACGACCAGGCTCAACGGCCGCTTCCCATCCTCAGCGAGGGTGAACCGATCCGCGAGCTGCTCGGCTGACAGGATTCCTCCCCATGTGCCGGTCCATTGTGGTCGCGCTTCTGGCCGTTTCGGTCGCGCGCGCCGAGCTTCCCTCACCCCGGTTGGACCGCATCTTCCCGCTGGGCGCCTCGGCCGGGACCACCGTGGAGGTGGAGATCCAGGGCGCCGACCTCGAAGGAGTGAAGCGGCTGATCAGCGACCACCCCGGCGTGGTCGCCACGCATGTTGCCGACCGGAAATTCAAGGTTAGCGTGGCTGCGGATGCCCCGGAAGGCACGAGGGATATCTGGGCCGTCGGGCCTTGGGGAATCAGTTCCCCCAGGGTGTTCACCATCTCCCGCGGCCTCGCGGAAATCGTGAAGGCCAAGGCCAACAACGAATGGTCCAAGGCCCAGGAACTCCAGGTGAACACAGCCGTCAGCGGCCAGACCGACGGCAACAGGCAGGACTTCTACCGGTTCAAGGCGACCGCGGGGCGGCGACTCGTGGTCGAGGTGCGGGCCCAGTCGATCGACTCGTCCCTTGACGCGACGCTCACGATCATCGATGCCGCGGGAAAGTCGGTCGCCTTCAATTCCGACCATGATGGCCGGGATCCGCTGATCGCGTTCGACCCGCCCTCCGACGGCGACTTCGGCATCGTCGTTGCCGACCTGGCTTATGGAGGCGGCCTGCCTTACAGGCTCATCCTCACCGACAAGCCCCGTATTGAAAATGTCTTCCCGAGGGCGTTGCGCGCCGGCAAGGCCACGGAACTGTCGGCGATCGGCTGGAATCTTGGCAAGACGGCGGCTGGCAATAGTCCCTCAGGAACCGCCCTTGAGGAAAGCCGCGAAAGCGTGACCGCGCCTCCCGAGATCCTCGAGAGGGGCGCCTACAGGTTCATCAACCACCCCACCGCGCACAGCGTGCTGCCCACGGCCGCGACGGGTTCCCTCACCGGGTTCCAAGCGAGGCTGTCTCCCGGCGGCGTCGTCGCCAACCCGGTGCCCGTGCTTGTCACGGGAAATGATGTCACGCTCGAAAAGGAACCCAACGACGATCCGGCCAGTCCCCAGGAAATCGCGCTTCCCGCGGTGGTCTGCGGCCGTTTCGACCGCGAAGGCGACGGAGACTGGTACGGCTTCAAGCCTCAAAAGGATGGTGAATACCTGGTTCAGGTCCATTGTGAACGGATCGCCGGCCGCGCCGACCCCTTCGCCGTCGTCATGGACGACAAGGACAATCGTGTCGTCGAACTTGATGACTTCGGGCCACGCCTCAAGGCCTACGACGGGCACATCCGAGACCCGCAAGGAACCGTCCGGCTATCGGCGGGGAAAACCTACCGATTGCTCGTTCGCGACCGCTACCGCCGCGGCGGACCCAGGTTCCAGTATGTGCTCGAGGTTCGGCCCGTTGCCCCCGATGTGCACGCGATCGCCATCCATCACCACAATCCCGGGCCCGGAGGAACCTCCATCCATCGCGGTGGCGCCCAGCACCTCGACTTGGTGATCCAGCACACGGGCGGCGTGACGGGGCCCGTCAAGGTGGTCGCCGAGAACCTTCCCAAGGGCCTCCATGCCGCCGTGACCAGCATTCCTTCGGACACATCCGGCGTGTTCACGATCTGGGCCGACCCCGACGCCCCCGAATACTGCGGGCCGATCCGCCTGACGGCGATCGTGACCGGGCCCGAGGGCGAAAGGCGCCGGGAAGTGCGCGCCTACACGAGGATCGATTCACAGGCCAACCGCTCCTCAAGCCGGCCCATGCGTGAATTGATGGTATCCGTGCTTCCTGAAAAACCTCCCTTTTCGCTCAGGTTCGCGACGGAAAGCCTGCGCGTCGAAGCAGGTTCCAAGGCCACGGTTGAAATGATCGCGGAGCGGGGTTGGGCCGATTTCAAGGGCCCCATCACCGTGAACGGCCTCTCGCTTCCCAACCCCGTGAAATTGGCCCAGGCGTCGATCGCCGAAGGCAAGTCCTCGGTCAGCCTGGCCATTGAGGTTCAGGCCAATGCCAAACCCGGCGATTACACGATCTGCGCCTCGGGTCAGGCCCAGGTGCCTTTCACCAAGGATCCGATGAAACCCAA
>JAGWVO010000478.1 GCA_018970845.1 Planctomycetota bacterium | reverse complement strand
GGTGGATTGATCCCTCACCACGGAAACCGACCCCATGGTCAAGGTCGCAGGCAAGGCGAGCTTGTAAGCCGGCGGCACGAGCAACTTGCGGGTGGTGTCATCGGGCGCCTTCACCTCCACGACAATCGGCTTACCCGCCAGGCGCATCAGTCGCGATCTCCAATCAAAGAAATCGGCCAGCGCCTTCAGTTTCCAGGGAGACTGGCCGTCGGGATCCGTCATCGCCGCGAGCTTTTCACCCGGTTCAAATCCCTTGCCGTCAAGGACAACCGTCCGATTGCCGCCGCTGCTTTCAACCTCGGCCTTGGGTCGGGTTCCCGAAGCCAGCGCCATGGCGAGGTCCGCCGCGAGTTTCCAAGGATCGGCCGGAGCCTCTTTCATCGCATCCGGTTGGGCCGGGTCGGTGATCTTGAGCACTCGGGAATCCGGCCCCCATGGGATTTCAACAGCCTTATCAGCCGCCGTGCCAGCCATCGCGACCTTGCCCTGCGGCACCTGCCTCGATTCCGGAAGGTTGAGTGACTGTCCGGCCGTCATCCCGATCACCGGATTGGGGTCGTACGGTCCCCGTCGCGGCATCACCGGCAGGTCAACAGGCGGCTTGCCCGGCTTGTCGAGACGCAGGTCCAAGGTCGTGCCGCTTCCGGTGAGCGCCACTTGCACGCGGATGTCCTCAAACGACATCCCTTCCACGCCCCCGATCGCTTCGATCCGGCTACCCGGATGCAGGCCCGCTTCCCAGGCGCTGCCACCGGTGTCCAGTTGCCACACCGTCGGCACGGTCCGGTAAAGGCCGTGCATCCTGAAGACGAGCAGCATGCAGAAAAGGCCGAGCAGGATGTTCATGATCACCCCGGCGGAGATGATCAGCATCCTCTGGAAAACGGTTTTCCGCTTGAACGACCGCGGGGAATCGTCCTCCTCCTCGCTTCCCTCGCCAACCATCAACACATACCCGCCCAGGGGGAGCATGCCGATCATGTAGGTCGTTTCACCCGACCGGAACGAACAGCCGGGAAGGGAGGGTCCGAACCCAATGCTGAAGGTTTTCACATGGACATCGCACCACTTGGCGGCGAGGAAATGCCCCAACTCGTGGACGAAGATCACCAGGCCCAGGCCCAGCGCCACCAGTCCGGCGCGCAGGACTCCCGCGGGGCCATGGAAATACCAAACCGCGCCAACCGCTGCGGCGAACGCCACAAGGAAAGTGGAGTTCTGGGCCAGCCAGGCCGCCGGTGACAGGGGCGCCTCCGGTATGCCGGATTCGTCCGCCGGCGGGCTCACTCCGCCATCGCCGCTGTCGTGTGACGCCACTTTTCAGCCTCCTGCCTGGCCAACCGGTCAACGCGCTTGAGCGTCCCGAGGTCGGGAGCGCCATCATGCTCGTGGCCTTCCAGAATATCTTGAACCAGCCTCGGAATCGCCATGAATGGCAGCGAGCCCGCCAGGAACCGGGCCACGGCGACCTCATTGGCCGCGTTGAGCGCCGCTCCCGCCGTGCCGCCCATGCCCGCGACCTTGAATCCCAGGTCCAGCGCCGGGAAAGCCGCGCGGTCGGGTTGTTCGAAGTGCCATGCCCTCAGTTCATCCCACCGCATCCTTCGCGAAGGGCCTGGCACCCGGTCGGGGTAGGTGAGGGCGTACTGGATGGGCAGCCGCATGTCGGGCGGGCTGGCCTGGGCCACGACCGAACCATCGACGAACTCGACAAAGCTGTGCACCACCGATTCCGGATGAATGATGACATCAAGGCGCCCGGGGCCGATGTCAAACAGCCAGCGCGCCTCGATCAGCTCGAGGGCCTTGTTCATGAGGGTGGCGGAGTCGATGGTGATCTTGGGGCCCATTTTCCATGTCGGGTGATCGAGCGCCTGCTCGATGGTCACGCCAGCCAACTGCGAGGCGGTCCTTCCCCTGAAGGGGCCGCCGCTGCCGGTGAGAACCAGCCTTTCCACACGCTCGGCGGCCCCGGGTTCCTGAAGCAGCTGGAAAAGTGCGGAGTGCTCGCTGTCCACGGGCAAAAGCCTGGCGTTCCTGCGCCGGGCCAGGCCGGTCACAAGCGGCCCGCCCACCACCAGGGTTTCCTTGTTCGCCAGGGCAATGTCCTTGCCCGCCTCAAGCGCCGCCCAGGCGCTTTCCAACCCGGCGGCGCCGACGATGGCGCACACGACCATGTCGATGCCAGGCTCCGCGACAGCTTTTGCCAGGGAGTCGTGGCCGGCCAGCAGCCGGATGCCCGGTGGCATCTTGGCGCGGGCCTCTTCCATCCTCGATGGATCGCTCAAGGCCACCCATTCGGGCATGAACTGCCGGGCCTGGGCGGCCAACCTGTCGATGTTCGCGTGTCCGCTCAGGCCGACGACCTTGACGCGGTCGGGCAAGTGAGAAGCCACATCGAGGCAGTTCACGCCGATGGTGCCGGTGGCGCCCAGGATGGCGATCCGGCGGCAGGGCGGGGAAGCGGAACGATGGCCAGACGCGGTCACGGGCCGCTCCTTTCCGATGCGGCGATCATAGGTCGGCCAAGCTGGCCGTCGCAAGGGTGCTTGCCGTGGCCTGTTCGGTCGTCATACTGACTTGGGCGCCATTCCGTTTGGCGCGGAGACGCGTCCGTTCATTTCCCCGGAGTCGGCAACCATGGCGAAGGCGCGCGGCGGAGACTTCAGCGACATCCTCGTTCGCGATCAGCTGGTGAGCTCCGACCAGTTGGCCGAGGCCCGCTCCATGGCGGAATCCTCCGGCGCCAAGCTTCAGGACATCCTCATCAAGCTCGGGTATGT
>JAGWVO010000477.1 GCA_018970845.1 Planctomycetota bacterium | reverse complement strand
GCCCAAAGCCTTGCAATTGATCCCGTGGACACTTTCCGCTTGGCCTTGGGAAATGGCGGAGCCGACAGATTGGTAAAAATGAAGGAATCTTTGGCGGCGATGAAATCGGCCGGGGAGGTCGGCCGGGCCCTCATGCTCCCTGAATGGCAAGGGCAGTATCGGGACGGAATCAACAAGGAACTTTTTGAACCAACTGTCAAGCGATTTGTTGAATTGGCCCGAAGTGGCATGCAGTCCAAAGAAGTGATCGTCCAGCGGCAAACAGCCAGAATTATTGCTGAAGTTTGTTCAGTGAATTCAGGGGCGCAAAGTTACACGGGTGCAGAGAGGTCGGTATCGCGCGATGCGTTCCTTCGCCAGAATTTCGCGGAATTGCAAGAAGGGCTTTTCAACATGGCTTCAAATGATTTGGGGAGCCAACTGGATGCCTTGTATGCCTTGGGACGCATTGATTCAGACCCGGTCAAATTGGCTTCAACCGTGAAGGCGTTTTTCAAGCAAAGTGGGCCAGAGGGCTTGAAGAAAAGAACAGCGGCATCGGAAGCCATTGGGCAAAGAACTTACTCAGTATCGGTTCTCGCAAGGCAAGGACGCTACATCCTTCCTGAGGATTACGATTCCTTGCGAAAAACATTTCTTACGGTAGGAATAGAACTGGTGCCCGTGGCCGTTATCGGGCTTTCTGATGAGACCAGGCAAGTTCGCGTTAATTGCATCGATGCCATCAACTTCATCACCGATGCTCTAGCCGACAGCGATATTCTGATTCGCACATCCTTTGACCCTGCGCTCATTGAAAGAGATGACGCTGAGCGTTCAAGAAGGATGGAAGAGATGAAAAAGGAGCAAAAGACCCTTGAGCCGATGATGAGGATGCTTCGCGGGCAGGTTGGGGAAATAGCGACCCAAGGCCTTAAATCAGGCAGGTCCGTCACCACGCGAGTGGACACTTTGCTCATCCTTGAGGACTATGCGGTTTTCAGGAAAAAACTCTCAGACCAGTGCGCAAGGCTTGATCCTTCGCTTCGGCGCACCGGCATTGTTGTGCCAAAGGAATTGGATCCCTTCCCCATTGACGAGAACGGTGTTAACGCTGTCCTGGCCGGTTTGATTCGCGGGCTTGATGACGAGGAGTCGAAGGTTCGTTTGGCCTGTGCCAGCGCGGTCGAGATGATCGTTATTCAACCCGATGTCTTGGAGACCGTGCGTTCGAGTGAGCAGAACCGTCTACTGAGTGCGATCCTGAACCTTCTTAGGAACGAATCCAATCCTTATGTGACTCTGAACCTTGCTCGTGTCCTTTCCAGGATCGCCCCGGGAAAGCCTGAATTAATACTTCCCACCGTGATCAATTTGCTTGGGCATGTCGATGGTGATGTCCGAATCCAAGCATTGTCGGCCATCAGGAATTTTGGCCCCAAGGCTCGTGAGGCGGTGCCGGCTCTTACGGTGATGGTTGTCGAAAGCGATTCTGATTTCCGGTTGGCCGCGATGCAGGCCATTGAGGCCGTTGGCAATGATGCGAAGGCCACTCTTCCTTCCGTCGCCAAGAACCTTCGTCATGCCAACCCGCAGGTTCGCACCGCTGCAGCCAAGACATTGGGTCGTTTCGGCTCGATGGCTGATGTCACATTGGCTGAGTTGGACATTGCGTCAGCCGACTCCGTGGCGGAGGTCAGGATGGCTGTCAGCGAGGCGATTGTCAGGATCAGGTCTTCTTCGCGATAGAAGATTTCACTGTGCTGGTTCTATCACGCAGGTCATTGAACCGGGACATGGGCGGCCCAGATATGGATCCGGGCCATAGGCGTGGACCTGATCCTGCTTCAACTCGGCGTGTTCCTTGGAAGTCGTCAAAAGAATGACTCTTCCCGACTTGTCGACTTCCTGAGCCATCAGAAACCCCTTTTCCGGGGGGAATCCAAAGATGGCCTGCAGCATCTCGATGACATACCTGTATGTGTGGTCATCATCATTCAAAAGTATAACATTATAAGGTGGTTGAATCCTTATATCTTCCTTGGGGGCCGTCTTCCCTTTGGCAGGGTAGGACAGCGGTGTGGAACTCGCCTTGATCATTGATGGTTCCATCCGGCGGAAGGTTCGATTTCAGGCTTCCTTGCGTCCGACACAGACGATCGTGATGTCGTCATGGGGATATTCCCTGCCAGCGGCATGCGCGTCCAAGGCCTTTTTGAGATTGTCGACCAGCACACCGGGATCCTTGCTCTTAGATGCGGCCAAGGCCTTCTTGATGGCATCAATCGTGAAGGCTTCATCCCTGGAGCTCATGGCCTCACTGACACCATCGCTGTAAAGGAGAAGGCAATCCCCCGGTTGGATGGAAAACTCGATCATTTCGTATGGGAACTCATCCGCGACACCTAGAGGGAGGCCAGTGATTTCGTCAGAAACGACATCGCGAACAGGTGATCCGTCGGCCGGAATCAAAAGAGGCACCATGTGCCCGGCATTGACAAGCCTGATTTTGTGGGTGCTGGGTTCGATGATCATCGTCTCAAATGTCACGAACTTGCTCAGCTTTTCCAATGCTGGGTAGAGAGCCGAGTTGATTCGGCAAACAGCCGTTGGAAGATCCGGTTCACTCATCAGCCAGAATCGGGTTTCGGAGGAAACCTTGCTCATGATCAGCGCAGCTGGAACACCTTTGCCTGCCACATCACCGATTGCGACCGCCAGGCGGTTGTCTGGCAACTGGATGTAGCCGTAATAGTCGCCACCGACTTCCTGGGCGGACTTGTAGTAAGCTTTGCAGCAATAGGG
>JAGWVO010000476.1 GCA_018970845.1 Planctomycetota bacterium | reverse complement strand
GGCGACGAAATTCCTGCGGTGCAAACGGCCTGGCATCGGGTGATTTCCTTCTTGGGGTGGATTCAATTCGCCGGCTTGGTGATCAGGATGTCGTCAAACGCCTTGCCGGAAGCATCGATCGCGCGAAGCCTCATCCCGTCGGGCTTCGCGTCGAGCATCACAAACGAGTGCCTGTCGACCACCATCATGGCGGTGTAGTCGGCATAGTTGTCGCCATGCTCCTTGCGCAGGGTCTGGGAGGTCTTTTCCAGACCGGGGCCATACAGGGTGGCTCCACCCCCACCCGCCACGACATGGATGATGCCGTCGGGCCTCGTGTTCACCTTTCCATCAAAGGCCTTGTCGAGCTTGAATTCCCCATCGGAACGCCCGCGCTTGTCCCGCTTCGGGGAAGCGGGCATGAACCTCAAGGGAACGGTTCGCTGGTAGTTGTGGACATGCCCGGTGAAAACAAGGTCCACCCCGCACGCCTCGAAGACCGGCTGCCAAAGCCTCACCGACTGCTCGGTGTAATGCTGATGCGAGCTTGAAAAGGCCGGATTGTGAAAACAGGCCAGCTTCCAATTCGCCTTGCTCGCCTTGAGGTCCCGCTCGACCCAGGCCTTGAGTCCTGATTGGTCCACATTGGATGACTGGTTGCTGTTGATCACCATGACATGGACAGGCCCGTTGTCGAAGGAATAGGCGTCGATGAACGGATAGCTTTCAGCCGTGGCGGCCCGGAACGCGGCCAATGCCGCCCGTCCCGAACCAAGCTGGGTGTTCCATGGCCCCGGCCCGGGTCCGTTTTTGGGAGGTTGGAAAAAGTAGTAAACGCCCAGGGCGTCGGGCGTCGCCGGAAATTTCGCGGCGACATCGTGGTTGCCAAGAACGGGGTAGAACGGCACCGAGGCCATGAGGGGGGCGCCCGATTCAGGCCCCGGAACATCGACATCATTGTAGGTCGACCAATAATGGGCCATGTACTGGCTGACCCGTCCCGAGGGATAAACAATGTCTCCCAAGGCGACAAGAAAATCGGGTTTTTCCTGCGAAATCCGGTGGGCGATCGCGCGTTGGGGTTTCTTGCCTGTGGAAAGGTCGCCCGCCAGCGCGAATCGCACGGGTTTCTCAGGGCTGGCCATCGTGCGGAATGATGATTCCCGCACCATGCCGTCGCCGAGCCTGACCTGGTAACGCACCTCGGAGTCGAGGGGCAAATCCGTGAGCTTGGCCGTGTACCTGAAATAGTGCTGTTCCTTTTCGAGGACGGAACTTCCCGACTTTTCCGATAAGCCCGAAGGTTTGACATCGCCGACCGGCTTGGCGTCGGAAGCCTTGGCGAAATCAAGGGCGATCCGCTCGGCCTTGGCGCGCAACGGCGGAGCACCCGTCACGCCATACTCCACGCTGAAGTCGCCAGGAGTCTGGTCGGTGAGCCAGCAGAGAACCTTGGCGTCGGACTTGCCGCGGATGGCGCCGTCGCCCGGTTGGAGATACGGCTTCACGAGCACCGTTTGCGCCGAAGCAAGGGCACAGCAAGCGAGCCACAAGGAAGCTGACTGGGCCGCCCGGGCGAACCTTCTCAACAGGTGGATTTTCATCTTCGCCTTCAAGGTGATGAATACGGTGCGCGTTAACGCGGGCACTTACTTCGCGAGGTTGAAATCATGCTGGGTCTTGCCGGTGGCGACATCGGCTGAAAGGGTTGTACTATCATTGTATTTCGCGGGCATGAACTGCTCGACCCAATCCTCGCCCATCGGCCCCTTCTTGCCCGGGACAACCCGCGACGCGGTGATGCGGACCTTGTTCTTGCCCTCCTTGACCTTCATCGCGTACTTACCATCCTTGATCTTGCCGCCCTCACCGCCAATCGCCTCGTTTTCCGGCAGGAAGGTGATGTCGCCCTCGGCCACCGGCTTCCCGTCGTATTGAACCGTTCCCTTGACATCCAGCACTCGCGGTCCGCTTGAACCGCAACCTTGCAACATCGCCAAAACGCCGATGGCGGCAAGGCAGCCCGGGAACATACCCCTCATTCCAAAAGCAGTCATCACCATTCTCTCCCTCATTGTTCCTGGTTTTAGTCCGTAACGGCCCGGTCCCGCGGCACAAGCACATCTGGCTCGACTGCGTCAGTTGTCGCTGAAAACCTCTCCCAAGGCGCGCGTGGCCATGGCCCTGTAGGTTGTCTGGTTGACGCTCTCACGCATGAAACGCGTGGAACCGTCGGCAAAAGCGGTGTTCACGCCTCCGGAATGATAGCTCCGGGCCGAGAGATTGGGGGACGGGTCGTTCGTTGTCAAGGTGGAGGGCGCCTTGGTCGTCGAGATGCCCTGGTAGCCGACGCGGTCGGCGATGGAGGTGTTGGGCGGATTCAAGGCGCTGAACCAACTATTGCCATACCAGGAGTTGCTGTACCGGCCGCGAAGGTCGTTCACCGTGGTGTCGGCAACCAGAACGATTTCGCTCAGCATGAGGGTGTTGGATGTGCCATCGGTGACATCCGCCATCCTTGTCTTGGATTTCACAAAGAACATGCCGTTGAGGTTTTGGCCTCCTGATGTGCCGGCACCGCCGGCCGGATTGGCGTACCCCCGATCGCCCGCGCAGGCGACCATGTTTGTGTGCAGGCCCTGCTTTTCAAACACGGTGGCGCCGGTGGGATAAACGACATTGTTGCCGTCGATGGTGTCGATTTTCGGGCTGGCCGGGTCGGAAGGGCAGACAAGCGTTTGGACCATGGTGGCTTTTCCACCGGCAAGAAGAGCCCACCCGTTTACCCTGTTGCTGTTCTCGAAGT
>JAGWVO010000475.1 GCA_018970845.1 Planctomycetota bacterium | reverse complement strand
TACCATCAAATCGTTTGCTACGGCAACCATGTCATTGGCCAGTTCGGTTCCTTGGCCAAGTTCTGTTGCATTGAACGGTCCCTATCCTTTATCGGCCTTGACGAACTCAATCTCGGGTCTCGGGGAGGCCGTTGCATGCAAGTCGCGCGTTGCTGCAGGATAGTATTTACTTTTGCTTTCGGCATAGCAATCGGGGCAGTGGCGGCTTCGTGGCTTGCCAACGGACGACCTGCCGCTGTGTGGGCCGCCAATGATCGTCATGAGGATTACATCATGACGACTGGAACCGTTTTGGTGAACCGCAGGGTTCCCACCGATGGAATATGGATGCTTGATTACAGAACGGGTCGGTTGCTTGGCACCGTCATTGATCAGGCTTCCGGAACCATCACGGGTTGGGCTGAACTGGACCTTGTGCAGGAATTCGGAATCCCTCCCCGCCAAAATGTTCATTTCCTGATGACAACCGGGATGGTCAACGGGTATCAAAGCGCCCTCTACCTTGCTGAAACGGTGAGCGGGAAGTTTGGCGTTTACACAATGGGCTTGAGGTCGGACGGCAAGTCCGGAATCGCGATCAGAAGGCAAGACCTCACGACATTCAGGCCCCAAACGGCCGCTGGTCAGCCCGTGCCGGGCCCTGCCGTGCCTCTTGGCGCTGTGGTTCCCCCCGCCCCGGGTTCTTGAAGCTTGGGCCTATCCATCATCCAGCCGACCCATCGGCTCAATGTGATGCCAAGGAACGAAAGCACGGAAAGTATCACGAACAATGTGGCCAAAAGGCTCAGAATGCCCTGAAGCTGTCTTTTGGGGTCCTTGATCATGTCTGGAAAGCGATACCCCACCATCACGGTACCGGCCGAGAGAGTCGTGCAGAGAACAAAAATCATCGGCAACACAACCACAGGCAAGCAGGCTGACCTTCCGGAGCGGATCAACCAAGTCCCGACAACAGCCAGCGCCACGACGGCCAACAGTTGGTTGGCGATTCCAAACATCGGCCAAATGGTGTCAATGGAACCGGTGGCCACAAGCCATCCCCAGGCACTGGTGATCAGGAGGCTGGAAAGTAAAGCGCTCGGAAGCCAACCGGTCCTTCCCCAAGCGGGGTGAAACTTCCCCATGTTTTCCTGCAGCAAAAATCGGGCGATTCGAGTGCCGGTGTCGATCGTGGTCAGGATGAAGAGGGCTTCAAACATGATCGCGAAATGGAACCAGTATTTCCAATACGGCGCGACGGCCTCCTCGCCCCAGCCGAGCCGTTCAAGCGGTTTCGTAAGGATTTGAGCCATGCCCACCGCCAGTGTCACGGCGCCTCCAGTTCGTCCGCGAAGCGTTTCCTCGACGCGCTGTTCCACGGTCCCAAGATCAAGATGCTCCAGGTTTCCGGCCTGACCAAGTTCCCTGTGGAGCGCGTCGATTTGGGGTTGAAATTTTTCAACCAAACGCAAGTCGACATTCATGTCGTAATAAAGCCTCGGGTCGATTGAGGCCGCCGCGATCAGGGCGACGATGCCCACCACGCCCTCAAGGAGCATGGCGCCGTATCCGATGGGCCGAACATCGGATTCCCTATCAACCATTTTTGGCGTCGTGCCGCTGGAAACCAGCGAGTGGAACCCGGAAATGGCTCCGCACATGACGCAGATGAACACAAACGGGAAAAGCGTTCCCGGAAAAGTCGGGCCTCCCGCGGCAAATGTCGGCTCGATGGCCCTGTGGGCCAGCACAGGGTTGGCCAGGCAAGTGCCAACGATCAAAAGCGCGATGGTGCCAATTTTGAGAAAGCTCGAAATGTAGTCGCGCGGGCAAAGCAGCAGCCATACCGGCAGAACCGAGGCCACGAACCCGTACCCGCACAAGGCCATCACCGTGGAGGTGCGGTCAAGCTGAAACCAAGGCTCAAGCGAAGATCCGGGAACCATGCTGCCGCCCCATGTGGCTGCGAGCACCAAGGCTCCGCCAAGCAGGCTGGCCTCGACCACCTTGCCCGGCCTGAACAAGTACATGTAAGCGCTCACGAGAAGGGCGATGGGAATGGTCGCGGCAATCGTGAAAAGTCCCCAGGAACTTCCCGAGATGATTTGCCTGCCCCCCTCCGGAAGAATCAAGGATGACTGGCCCGGATCCAAGGCTTGGGCCGGAAGGGAATGTCCGGCGGGCAATTCCAAAATGAACGACTCGGGCCTTTTGAATACTCCCCCGGTATTCCCGGAAAGGCTGATTGTCGTTCCCGCGGGAACGCGATAGCGGGACTTGCCTTGTGGCGACGCGATCGACTCAACCCGGGCATCCGGGGGAATTCCAAGACGCGTCATCGCGGGAATGGGAACTTCCTCCCCGCCCAGCGCCTTGACGACCACGAATCCGAGCCCGGCCAAGGCGATCACGACTATGAAGAGGATCGCGAAGGATATGGCGACATAGGCGCCATGGCCCAGGTCCTCCCGGGCGATTTCAGCCAAGGATTTGCCATCCCTGCGCACCGACGCGGCAAGAACCAACATGTCTTGGACAGCTCCAGCCAAGCACACCCCGACAAGAAGCCATAACAACCCGGGAAGGAATCCATACTGCAGGGAAAGAACCGGCCCGATCAGGGGGCCGGCGCCGGAAATGGCGGCGAAATGGTGTCCGAACAGGACCATTCGGCTGGTCGGGTGGTAGTTTTGGCCATCCTCAAGCCTGTGGGCCGGCGTGATGTTCCCGTCGTTGAGACAGGCGACCCTGGCGGCCAGGAAAGCGCTGTAGTACCTGTAGGCGATCGCGATGATGCAAATGGCCGCGATCAG
>JAGWVO010000474.1 GCA_018970845.1 Planctomycetota bacterium | reverse complement strand
TCCAGCTTGTTTACATGAAGCTTAAGACGGACGGATCACTCGATGCCAAGGACTCTTACAGCAGCGACTGGCTGGGCGCCGAGGCCAAGGATGCCAAGGAAACCAAGCTGGGCCAAACCGGCAAGCGAGTCATGGGCATCAAGAACCAGCAGGGCGCCGTCCTGAACGGCTTGGGTCTGGTGATGGAACCCTGAGAGCCGAAAACAGGCGAGTGTATCGGACTTACCTCGCCCAGGTGTAAGTCGCGGCTTGCCCGAACGATTCCTCCACCTCCACCGCCAGGGTTTCCGGCCTGAAGCGGTGTTTCTCCTCGAGCTCACGCAGCGTTCTCTGGGCCAGGTATCGAGCCAGCAGTTCCGCCGTGGTGTTGGCGATCGGCAGCACCAGGCAGTCCTCGACCGGGAACTGCCACTCCCTGTCCTTGTAATTCACCGTCACCTTTCGGCCTTGCGTGACAACACTGATGAGCGGGTTGCCCGAGGGAAGCAGCATCTTGTGGTCAAGTTCGTCCGTCAGGGCCCGGGCGATTTTCTTCAGGGCGATGAAGTCAAACACATAGTGGTTATGGTCCAGGGGGGCTCGCAGTTCCACCGAGGCCCGGTAGTTGTGACCGTGGAGGCATTCGCACTTGTCCGAGTCGTAAGTGATGAAATGTCCCGAGCAGAAAACCAGGTAATCCTTGGAAACGCGCACATGAAACTGCTCGCTGGGCATGACTGGCTCTGGAGTGTGGGAGGGAAGTTACGAACTGTACTTTAACGATTCGTGGCCCGCACACCAAGTTACGGGTGCTCCCCTGGTGCAAGATGGATGTCTCTCATCAATTAGGGCAGTTTTTCCTTGCCTTGGAAGCTTTGAAAATGGTATCAATCGTTTACCTCTCTCGCCCATCACATCTCATGGGAGAGTCATTTGTTTTTTCATCTCCTTGTTGCCAAGCAACGCAGGGCGTTCACACTCATTGAACTGCTCGTAGTCATCGCCATCATCGCCGTCCTCATCGGCCTGCTTGTCCCGGCCGTGCAAAAAGTGCGCGAGGCCGCCAACAGGATGAGTTGCACCAACAACCTCAAGCAGTTGGGCCTGGCCCTTCACAACTTCGAATCATCCATGGGCAAGTTCCCGTGCGGATCGGAGAACGCCTCGATCTGGGGGCCATCCCCCATCACCTTCCTGCTGCCCGTCATCGAGCAGGGGAATGTCTCCAGCATGATGACATCCACCCTGGCCCATGGCGCCTCGTCCTCGGGGGTGACCAACCAGGAAAACGCCTCAGCCGTTCGCCCGAAGGTGTTCCAGTGCCCCACCGACCCCAACACCTGGCAAGGTTTCTTCTACGGATACACCAACTACCATTCCAATTACGGCACCTGGGTCGGGCTCAGGTCGTCATGGGACGGTTTGTTCGGGACGAACTTCACGCCCTACGGGTCGGTGCCGCCCATGCCCGCCGCCACGATGGCCAGCGTGACCGACGGCACCAGCAACACCTTGGCCTTCGCCGAGGTCGCCAATGGCAACGGCCAGCAATTGTCAACGCGTGATCCCCGCCGCGACTGTTTCGATTCCGGAACGCTCGCCACGGGCGGCGGCAACGCCGCCACCTCGCGGGCCACGCTCAACGCCATCAATTTCCAGACAGCGGCGAACTTGGGCGGATGGAACTGGCGCGGATATCCGTGGCGCGAAGGGTCGGTCTGGAGAACGGGTTTCAACACCCTTCTTCCGCCCAACAAGCCCTGCTACAGGCCCAATGGCGAATGGTGGCAACTGGTGACTCCCGCCAGCAGCTTCCATTCCGGCGGAATCAACGGCTGCATGGCCGATGGCAGCGTGCGGTTTTTCACCGACGGCGTGAATCCGGACGCCTGGACCGCCGCGGGGTCGCGCTCCGGTGGCGAGGCCACATCACTCGATTGATCCCAAAGGAGGCCGCCATGCAAAACCGGTTGATCGCCGCCGTGTGTGTTGCTTCCCTCGCCATGATCGGGTGCGGGGGAGGCGGTTCCGAACCGACAAAACTCACCGAGGAGGAAAAGGCCAAGCAGATGGAGGCGCTCAAGCAGCAGCGCTCCGACGAGTGGAAAAGCACGCTCAAGAAAAAATGAGGCCCGTCAAGGCCACGGGCTTTCATGGTTCCACCAGGGGAACCGGCAGGGCAGGTCGAGGATTCCTTCCGCAAGGGCGACATACAGCGTCGCGCCCACAAGGTCGGCGGTTGTGCCGGGGTTTCGCTTGGTGCCCGGTTCACGCAACCAGGCATCGAACCGCGACAGCGCCTTCCACCCCTCGGATCGCTTGGGCCATCCGGCCCGGGCCACCTCCGCCGCGCGCTCGCCGGCCTCCTCGGCCACGGCCATCCCCGACCTCCGCGCGATGTGCGTGTCGGGAATGAGGCTCATGAGGTGCAGGTGCAGCAGGACGATGGCGCCCTCGAGGGTGCCCGTTTCCTGAAGCCCGCCACCGAGGGTGGGCAAACCCGTCTCGAATATGTCGGAAAAACCGTTGGCATATTGCCTGGCGATGGTGTCCCGGTGGGATGCCATGCGCATCGCCTCCAGCAGGGTCGATGTGGGGGTTGATAGCACATCCTGCTCGGGAGCCGAGCCCAGTCCACCAGGATTGGCGATCGCGATTCCCTGGAAGGCCCATTTGGCATCGTCGCGGTCGAGGTTGGCCAGCACACGACCAACTCCATCCCTGAGAGGCTTGCCCTCCGGAACGGCGGCGAGCGGCGCCAAGGCAAGGACTAGGCCGAGGTTGGTGTTGGTTCCCACGCGGGCGCGCGTGTCGG
>JAGWVO010000473.1 GCA_018970845.1 Planctomycetota bacterium | reverse complement strand
AGGGGTTGGTATTCGGCACCGAGATCTCACCGGCTTTCCAATTCTTCCCATGGTCGTCGCTGAAAATCGTGCCGCACGCCGAGGGGGCATGGTCTCCCGTCTTGCCATACGCCAGCCAGATCGGCACCACCAATCGGCCACTTTTCAACTGGATGCCATGGCCGGGCCCCGTGGCGATTACCTTCCAGTCATACTTGGCGCGGAAAGGCTCGAAGGCCGCCGTGATTTCCGCCGGCCGGCTCCATGTGGCGCCATCATCGGTGCTGCGAATCGAGAAGCAACGGGCGTAGTTGACGCAGTACAGCATCTCAATGGCGCCCGTTTGGCGATCGAAGATGGCCACCGGATTGTTGACAGTCTGCTCGCGCTCACCTCCGGTTTTCTTTTTCGGATTACCTTCGATCCGTTCGCCATGATGGGCGACATGGATCGAGGGACCCCATGTCCTGCCGCCATCGGACGATCGCCTGAGCCGGACCTCGATCTCTCCCCAATCCGAACTCCCGTTCCTGCGCCCCTCGCAGTAGGCCAAAACCGTGCCCTTGGATGTGACCACCATGCCGGGAATGCGGTACCGGCTGATGCCCTCCAATCCCGCGGGGAACACATCGGACCAGGCGCTCGCGGGCAACTCCCCGAAAGCACCACCCACCAAGGCGCAGGCGACCACAAGATTCATCGGCAAGCCACCTTTGCAAGCGAATCAATCGAGGAAAGAAAGGGCGGCAATCACCTGGTTTCGACGGTGAGGTCCGGCCGGGATTTCCGCAAAGCCGCCACGCCCGCGGGAGTGATCGCCTTGGTTCCTGAAAGCGTGAGTTTTTTCAACGACTTGCAGGAAGCCAATACCTGCAAACCCGCGTCGGTCACGCCGGCGCTCCCAAGGATGAACTCCTCAAGATTGGCCATGCCCGCGACAAGCGCCAGCGAATCATCCTTCACCAAAGGGGCATGTGAAGCGTCGAGTTTTTTGAGTGTCTTGATCTTGGCGGCATGAGCCAGCCCCTCGGGTGTGGCCTGGTTGTCGAGCAGCGCGAGATCCTCCAAGGGAAGGCCGGTGAGGAAGGCCACGGCGGCCCCGGAACTTGCCTTGTCGGAACTGCCGATGCCCATGCGCTTGAGGCCGGTCATCGCCGCCAGGTGCGCCGCCCCGGAGTCGGTGAACCGGGTGTGCGCGAACCAGAAGCGGCCGGAATTGGGAACCGCGGAGATCGCCTTCAGTCCCGCGTCGTTGACAGGCGTGAAGTGAAAATTGACGCTCTCAAGCTTCCGGAGTTCCTTGAGGCTTTCAAATCCCGTCCCCGTGCACTTCGTGGAAGCCAGCCCCAGGACCCGAAGTTCCACCAGGCCTGAAAGATGTTTCAGGCCCGCGTCATCGACCGGGGAAAGGGTCAGGTTGAGTTCCCGAAGCCCCTTCAGGCCCGCGAGGTGGCGAAGTCCCTCGCCGGTGATGGAGCAGTTGGCAAGGTCGAGTTTCCGCAGGGTCGCGGCGCCCAAGAGCCGCTTGAGCCAATCATCGGTGACGCGTTCATTCCGGCCACCCTTTCCCTTGAGAGGGTTGTTGCCGTTGTAAAGGTCGATCGCCGAGGGCACATCAAAAACCTCGGCGCCGGTGTCCCCCGTGGCCAGGTAAAGCCACTGGGGACCGCCCGGAGCGTAGGACATCCGCCCTCCCGCCTCCTTCACCTCAGCCTCGAGCGCCAGATATTCCTGCCGGGCCTTGGCTGCCTTTTCAATCTCGGGAACAAGCGCCTCGACCTTCTTCCTGAGTTCGGCATCGGCCAACTTCGCGGCGATGGCGCGCCTGTCGGTCTTCGGATCGATGGAAAGAACCTGCCTGAGCACGGCGCGGTCGGCGGCAGTGGTGTCGGCAATGGCCAGGACGCTGTCCAGGTACTTCATGACGGCAGGAGCCAAACCATCGAAGCCGGCGGCTGAATGGGGCTGGCCCAGCGCCCGGCGCATGGCGTTGTGCATCAGGTACTTTCCAGCTCCGTGGGTCATGTGGATCGCGTCGCGGTAGAGTTCCGAGGCGTCGCGGAACGGGGCCCGCCCGGCCGCCGCATCCTCCGCCACGAGCGCCAGGAAATTCTGGGCCAGGGTCTGCCGGATCTCCCTGCCTGGATGCCGGCCTGACAACCCCGCGACCAGCGCCCTCATGTAGGCGGGGTTGTGGGCCATGCGCGCGGGAATGTCGCAATTGTCGAACTCCGCGCGCATCTGGGCCTGGAACGCCCAACCCGAATGGATGACGAACACGGCTGCCGGCTGCATCGCCATCCAAGCGGAAATGGCGTCGAGATCTTCCGCCAAGGTCGATCCGTAGTGAGGCTGGACGGAAACAAATCGGTATTTCCCTTCCGCCAAAGCGCGCGGCCAAAGCGTGGAATCCTTGACGCAGGGCTTTTCGGGGTGGTTCCTGATGTGCGGCAGGCTCACGCCGCAGTCGACATGCCATCGCGGCTTGCCGGCAAGCCGCGATGGCACCGTGTCCCAAGTGAGGGAATTGCCAATCAGGTAGCAGTCGCCGGCCGCCTCGTCAGCCCTAAGGGTGAGGGGCCACGCCAACGACAAACCAAGCGCGACGATCCAACAAGCCTTGCTCATGCCCGAGTTCCATTCGACCGGGGAGATTGATTCCGGCACCACAAGGAGCCAGTTGAGAATTGATCATCCATCCAAGAGCGTGGCCGGTCAAACATCCCGCAACAGGATTGGATTCACGGGTTTTCCCTGGGCTGGGGCAAGGCCTCGGGCTTGACTGGCGTGGCGGGCGCGGCGGGCGAGGCGGGCGAGGCC
>JAGWVO010000472.1 GCA_018970845.1 Planctomycetota bacterium | reverse complement strand
CCGTTCGTGAGATCGCCCAACACCACTTCCACGCTTGGGTTGGAGTTCCACGGATAGGGCCCGGACATCGAACGGGCCATGGCGCGGACCCGCCAACCCAGCTGGCACAAGGCGTCAACAACATGGCTGCCAACGCAGCCCGTCGCACCGGTAACCAAGGCCCATTTGCCGTCCGTTGTCATGAAATCCGCCGATATTTGCGATTTGAACCGTTTCGTGAAGACCCTATCTTCTCAGCCCGGCGGTTCCGCACAAGGGGCTGATGGCCCACCGGCGGTCAGGTTCGCTTGACTTGAGTGATTCACCAGCCTAATTGGCCTTGCCGTCTCGGGAATTCCCGAGGGGGCGGAACAACGGGACCGGCACATGGAACGAAGCGGGCCAATTTCGCGCCGAATGATCGATCCGGGCGCCTTGCGTCTTGGATTGCGGTTGCTCCTGGCGACAACCCTTGCCGGGAATGCCGTGGCACAATCGGGTGGGCCGCCACTTCTGCCGGGAGGCGTCGGGGCCGGCCCGATCACTTCCCCCGGTGTTTCCATGGGCGTGCCGCCCGAACGCGCTCCCGGGCCGTCTCCCCTGCGTCCTGTTCCTCCCGCTTCCGCGCAACCGCCTCGGCCGGGCGACCCGGGCCAGCCGAAGGTGCTGGTGGCTGATGTCGTGGTCCAAGGCAACCGCCATGTGTCGACACAAAACATCATGTCCCAGCTCAAGACCAAGCCCGGCGTTGAGTTCACGTCGCACCTCGTTCAGGAAGATGTCCGCAAGCTGATGGCAACCAAGCAGTTTGCCAGCGTCGATCCGCGGTTGGAAAACCTGCAGGACGGCCGCGTGACCGTTTATTTCCTGATCAAGGATTTCCCAAGCGTCATCCAAGCCGTCAGCTACCAGGGCGCCAAGCATATCAGGGAAGACGAACTGAACCAGATCACGATGATCAGCAAGGGCAGGCCACTGAGTCCAATGGCCAACAAGCTTGCCTGCCAGGCGATCGTGAGGCGCTACAACGAGTTGGGCCGTCCGTTCGCCAACTGCGAGTTGCTCAAGGGGGGTGAAGCCGGCGACACCGAGGTGATCTTCAACATCACCGAGGGCCCGGTTGTCAAGGTGCGCAGCATCGCCTTCGAGGGGCAGACCTTCGTCTCGGGCGGCGTCCTGGCCACGCATGTTCAGTCTTCCAAGAAGTTCCTCGGACTGTTTGGCGGCAAGTTCAACGCGGCCCTTGCCGACAATGACATCCTCAAGCTCGAGGAGTATTACAAGTCGCACGGTTTCCTTGACGCCAAGGTGGGCCGTGAGCTGCGGTGGACTCCCGACGGCCGCGAGGTCGACCTGGTCTTCCATGTGCGCGAGGGGCTTCGCTACACGGTTGAAGGCGCGCCCCAGGTGGTGAATGCCCGTTCGGTCCCTTCCGAGCAGCTTGAGCAGTTGTCCAAGGTCAAGGCTGGCCAGTATTACAGCGAAACGCGGGTCAATACCGACAAGCGCGCCATTGAGGACTACATCGGGTACATGGGCCGCGAGGCCAGGGTCACACCCACCCCCGTGTACATGCCTGAAACACCGGGCCTCGTGCGCCTTCAGTACGAAGTCGCCGAGAGGCAGCCGGCCCGCGTGGGTCAGATCATCATCGTGGGCAACGAGCGAACGAAGCAGAATGTCATCCTCAGGCAGGTGCCTCTTTATTCGGGCCAGGTTCTCACCTACCCCGACATCAGGGTGGCCGAGCGAAACCTCGCCAAACTCAACATCTTTGAAACCAACGGCGATGTCCGGCCAACGGTGACGGTGCTTGATCCCGAGAATGACAGCGAATTCAAGGACCTTTTGGTGCAAGTGCAGGAAACAACCACGGGTAGCCTTCTGTTCGGCGTCGGCGTCAACTCGGATGCGGGCCTCAACGGCAGCATCGTCCTCAACGAGCGGAACTTCGACATCGCCCGCCTTCCCACCAGCCTTGACGACCTCATCAGCGGCGGAGCTTTCCGAGGTGCCGGACAGGAGTTCCGGATCGAGGCGGTTCCCGGAAACCAGCTCCAGAGGTACAGCATCAGCTTCCGCGAGCCATTCCTGTTTGACAGCCCGTGGAGCTTTGGCGTCAGCGGTTACTACTTCACCCGCAACTACCTCGAATACACCGAGGAAAGGCTGGGCGCCCGGTTCACCTTGGGCCGACGGCTGAACCAATACTGGTCTCTCAACGGTTCGGTTCGTGTCGAGAACATCGGGGTATTTCAGGTTCCCGCCGGCGCGCCCCCCGCTTACACATCGGTGGAAGGCTACAACTTCCTGACAGGTGTCAAGGTTGGCGTGACCCGGGACAGCCGTGACAGTTTCCTCCGCGCCACCGAGGGAAGCCTTATTGATGCCAGTTTCGAGCAGGCCTTCGGCGAGTTTGACTTCCCATTGGTGAACATTGAGTTGAACAAGTATTTCACCACCTATGAGAGGGCCGACGGGTCCGGCCGGCATGTTCTGGCGTTTCGCAGCCAGTTTTCCTGGGCCGGCGACAACACCCCCGTCTACGAGCGGTACTTCGCCGGTGGATTCCGCTCGATTCGAGGTTTCAGCTTCCGAGGCGTGAGCCCCAACGAGAACGGATTCATGGTCGGCGGCGACTTCATGTTCCTGAACTCGCTGGAATACCAGGTTCCCGTGATGGCCAACGATCAGGTTTATCTTGTCGGCTTCGTCGACAGCGGTACGGTGGAACCTGACATCAGCAAGATCGAAAACTATCGGGTGAGCGCCGGTGTTGGCGCCCGCTTCGTGGTGCCGATGATGGGCCCCGTGCCCATC
>JAGWVO010000026.1 GCA_018970845.1 Planctomycetota bacterium | reverse complement strand
GGAACCACCAAGGGAACGGTGACATTCCTAGGTGTTCTCAACAGCGCCTCGACCACGAGGCGGAGCCTGACCATCAACGCCGGTTCCGCGGCGGTTTCCTTGAAGGATGTGGGCAATACCAACAAGTTGGGAAACACCAGCATCACCGCGGGCACGATCAACCTGGAAGGCGATATCGAAACATTCAACGGCGACATATCGCTTGCCGGCGCCGTCATCATCAAGGGTGGAAACCGGACTCTTTCATCCGCGGGTGGAGCCATCACCCTGGGCACGGCGTCGCCGCTGGCCGGCACAGTGAACGGTGACACCGCAGGAACACGCGACCTCACCCTCAATGCTGGTAACGGAAGCATCACCGTAAATGCCCTTGTGGGAAACCTGCGTCGGTTACAAGACTTCACAATTTCAGACGCCGACGATGTCAACATCAACAACTCGATCACGGCCACGACGATCAGCATCACCGCGGATGGCGGTACTGATGGCAGAGGCAACCTGTTTTTCAACAATCCAACATCCGTGATCACGGGTGCGACAACCATCACCTCCAACGCCACAGTTAATTCTGATATCGACGTGTCCGCCAGGTTTGCCGGCACCGTTGACATCTTTGGGCCGGATAAAACCAACTCAAGATTGAGAGCCACTTCGAATTCCAACTTCACGGTGACCGGCACCGATGTCACCGACAGATCCAAGGGAACGCTCACCAAAACCCAACCAGGCCGGCCAGCCGTCATCTCTTTCGAGAACATTGTTGACATCAACTTGACCGGTGGCACATCCAGCAATGTGTTCACCTTCAAGGAATGGTTCAACGATGCCACGGTGAATGGAGTCAGCGGCACTTCTGACACGATCGTTGTCGACCGGTCGGATGCCACTGGGCCGGTGGATTATGTCCTTGGCAGTAGCTCATTAACCATCAATGATCCGGCCACAAGCACATTAAACACGCTCAACTTTTCCAATATTCAGGCATCAACCCTGGTTGGCGGTCCCGGAGCTGATACCTTCACACTGAGCAATTGGACAGGCAAAGCCAAACTGGTGGGAAATGAAGACGCGGACAAACTGATTTGGAGCAATGCGAGCACCACCACCTCAACCCTGACAGCGACAGGTTTCACCGCCGGATCTCTCCAAGCCACTTTCAATTCGCTTGAGGAAGCGACCCTGACGAGTTCAGCAGGCACTTTCAATGTCAACGGATTCCAGGGAGCCGCTAGCCTTGTTGGTTCTTCCGGAGCGACGGTGAATGCCACTTACAATGCCGACTTTACCCTTAATTCAACCGCTTCGGCTGGCGGCACCATCAACGCTGGCGGGAACTCGATCACCTTCTCTGGAACCAGCACGGTGCGATTGAACGGTGGAATCAAAAATAACGCCTTCACGCTGAGTGGCACGGCCTACACCGGCGTGGTGACCATCAATGGCGACAGGGGCAACGACGTCTTCAACCTCGGCGGCGCCTACACGGGTGTCGTCGTGGTCAATGGCGATGATGGCAATGACACCTTCAACCTGACGGGTTCGTACACCACGGGTGGAATCACCGTCAATGGTGGCCAAGGCAACGATAGCTACAACCTGACAGGCTCCTACGCGGGCACCATCACCCTGAACGGCGGCGAGGGCAATGACACATACAACATCACCTTGCCCGCCAGTAGCCCAAGCCTATTTGTAACAGTGAGCGATAGTGGCACTTCCACTCGAGACACGATCAACGCCACGAAAACAGGCAGTACAGCGCTGCAACGGTCCCCTTCAACCGGGGCTAGCGGCAAAATTTCCTATGTGGCATCTCCAACAACATCCACATTCCCCCGCATCGATTTCAGCGGCATCGAAATCGTTAATCTGCTGTAATTCGACCATTACAACCAATGCCCGGGAAGCGGAGGCGAACGCCTCCGCTTCTTTTTTAAGATACTGTTTTATCAAAATTCACATTGTCGGTCTTACACCCGGCGCTCGCCACTTTCGCACGGGATTCTGATCTGGCCACCGGAGCCGAGCGCCGTCAGGCGCCGGGTCCTATCAATCCCCCGCACCCCTTCAGGCGCCGGGTCCTGTCAATCTCCCGTCACTATGTCACCCCGTCAGGCGCAGATCTCGGAAATCACACGCGGCCCCTCGGCCGGGCCGATGAGGCGGTGATCGAGCCCCAGGTGCCGGTAGGAGAAGGTCAGCGGATCGAGGCCCAGGAGGTGCAGGATGGTCGCCTGGAGGTCGTGCACATCCACCGGGTTTTCCGCGACGCGCCAGCCCAGCTCGTCGGTGGCGCCATAAGACAGGCCCGGCTTGACGCCTCCGCCGGCCATCCACACCGTGAAGCAATGGGGGTGGTGGTCGCGTCCCAGCGACTTCGACCCGCCCCGCGCCTCGTTCATGCTCGTGCGGCCGAATTCCCCGCCCCACACCACCAGCGTGGAATCCAAAAGGCCGCGGCGGCGAAGGTCGCGCAGCAGCGCCGCGATCGGCTGGTCGACCTCGCGGCACTTGCGGGGAAGGTGGTTGACGATGTCATCGCCGGGGCCGGTGCCGTGCGTGTCCCAGCCCCAGTCGAACAACTGGACATAACGCACTCCCTGCTCCACCATGCGGCGCGCCAGCAGGCAGTTGTTGGCGAAGCCGCCCTGGCCGGGCTTGGCGTTGTATTCCTCGAGGATGCGCGCCGGCTCGCGGGAAATGTCCATCACCTCCGGCACGGAGGCCTGCATCCGGTAGGCCAGCTCGTACTGCTCCGTGCGCGTGCGGGTCTCGGGGTCGCGCGAGCGCTCCAGTTCCAGCTCGTTGAGCGCCTTCAGGGCGTCGAGGCTGCGGCGGCGGCCGGCGCGGTCGAGGCCGTCGGGATCGGAGACATAGAAGATCGGCTCGGCGCCCGAGCGGCACTGCACGCCCTGGTGGACCGACGGCAGGAACCCCGATCCCCAGACGCTCTTGCCGGCGGTCGGGTCGGTGCCGCCTGAAACCAGCACCATGAACCCCGGCAGGTTCGAGTTCATCGTTCCCAGGCCGTAGCTCGCCCAGGCGCCGATCGACGGATACCCGGGCCGGTTCTCGCCCGTGTGCACGAACAACTCGGCCGGGGCGTGGTTGAACTCCTTGGTGCGCATCGAGCGGATCACCGTCAGCTCGTCGGCGACGGTGCGCAGGTGCGGGAACAGCTCGCTGATCCGCTGGCCCGACTGGCCGCACGGCGCGAAGGCGTAGGGAGACCCGAGCAGCGTGGGATGCCCCTTGATGAAGGCGAACCGCTCGCCCTTGAGCAGGCTGTCGGGGCACGGCTTCAGGTGGAACTCGCGCAGCCTGGGCTTGTCGTCGAACAGTTCCTGCTGGGGGGGGGATCCCGACATGTGCAGGTAGATCACCGACCTGGCCCTGGCGGACCTGGCCGGCGCGCGGGCGGCGCCCCGGGCCAGCCCGGCCAGGTAGATCGACCCCAGACCCAGGCCGCAGCGCCCGAGGAAGTGCCGGCGGGTTCCGGCCAGGGCGATCGACTCGCGATCCGTCATGACGGCTCTCCGGAAGGTCAGTTGCGGGTCAGGAAGGCGTCGAGGTTGAGCAGCACATTGGCCACCACCGTCGCCGCGGCGACATCGGCCTTGTCGGCGCCGGGGGGAATCTCGCCCGGGCCGGCCAGCTTGGCGGCATCGGCGGGGCTGGCGGCGAACGCCTTGCGCTCCGCCTCGAGCAAATCGGCCAGACGGGCCCGCTCCGCGGCGGCGGGCGGGCGCCCCAGGCAAAGCATCCAGGCATGGTCGATCCGCGAGGCCCAATCCCGGCCCCCTTCCCGGATCATCCGCCGGGCCAGCGCCTGGGCGCATTCCACGAACACGGGGTCGTTGAGCGTGACGAAGGCTTGCAGCGGCGTGTTGCTGCCGATGCGCCTCACCGTGCAGCTTTCCCGGCTGGGAGCGTCGAACGCCTGCATTCCCGGCGGAGGGACGGTGCGCCTCCAGAAGCTGTAGATGCCCCTGCGATAACGGTCCTCGCCCATGCTGGTGGGGTAGGTTCGCTCGCCGTTGAACGCCGCCTGCCACAATCCGGCCGGCTGGGGCGGATAAACCGACGGCCCGCCCGTCTTCGACGAGAGCAGGCCGCTGACGGCCAGCGCCTGGTCTCGCACCAGTTCGGCCTCGAGGCGCTGGCGGGGAAAGCGGCCCAGAAGCTCGTTGCGCGGGTCGATCCGCTCGTGGTCGGCCTCCACGCGCGCCGACTGCCGGTATACCGACGACAGCACGATGAGCCGCAGGAGGGCCTTGGTGTCCCAGCCCAGGCGGATGTACTCGGTGGCCAGCCAGTCGAGCAGTTCGGGATGGGTCGGCTTGGCGCCCATGATCCCGAAATCCTCCTCGCTTTCGACGATGCCCCGGCCGAAAATGAGCGCCCATGTCCGGTTCACGGCCACGCGCGCGGTGAGCGGGTTCTCGGGCGAAACCAGCCACCTGGCGAAGGATAGGCGGTCGACGGGGCCGTCGGCGGGCTTGTGGAATGCGGCGGGAACGCCCGCGGCGACCGGGTCGCCCTTGGTAAGGAAATTCCCCTTGAGGAGGACCTGCGTCACGCGCCTCTTGCCCTCGGGCAACTCCTGCATGACGGGCGTGCTGACAATCTCCTTGTCGAGCGCCTTGAGTTCGGCCTCGAGTTTCGCCACCCGGGAAACGGCGCCGGGGTCGCGGGGCGCAGCGGCGCCCCATGCCTTGGCCATGGCGGCGCGTTCGGAGGCGCTCCATGAGCCGGCATCACGCGACGCCGCCGCGATCAGCGGCTCGGCCGCCGCGACGGGCGCCGGGGTCACCCGGCTCACGGAAATCCTGAATTTCCCAAGCACAGCCTTGCCGCCGTGGCCTTGCGAAACGACAAGCCGGTAGGCGCCTTCCCCAAGCGGGCTGGCCAACGGAACCACCAGGGCCTGGTCGGCGTTCAGCCCGCCGCCGAGGCCCCAGCCCGACTTCGCCCCGCCCCCGCCCAGCGCCAGGCGGGCCCCGAATCCCTCCTGCTCATGCGTGGCCGACGGTGTGCCCAGGGGCACCGACAGGTCGGCGGAAACGGGAATCATCGCGCTCGCCAAGGGCGCCTTGGCAAGGACATGCTTCCAGACGGGGCGCCTTTGGGCGTCGAGCAGGGTGGCCACGAGGCCGTCGGCGCGCGACTGGAGGCCGTTGTCGACGCGGTTGAAAACCGCGACCTTCTCCACGGGCGCCTCGGCGCCGAGGTCGACCTCCCACCAGGGGTTGTCCGACTCGAGGGTGTGCGTGACCGACCCGTTGGCGAAACGGCCGTCGGTGTTGCCGTCGATCCCCCTGGAGGCGTCCCCGCCAAAGCCGGTGGACGATTGCGACGCCTTGCCCCCGCGGGCGATGTTGGCGCCGCCGCTATGGACCTGCGCCTCGGCGATGTGGATCATTTTCCCCTTGCCGGGGAGGTCGAGGCGCAGGAAGCGGGCCCGGGTCGGCTGGGCGGCGCCGCCGGCCCTCTCGAGCCGGAAGCCGTCGATCACGACATTGCCGCCGGCGGCCCCGCCCTTGGGAACCTCGAGGCGAAGGGCCGTGGCGCCGGCGAGGCCGGATCCCAGCTCCAGCGTGGTGACGGTGTCGGCGGGCGGAGGCGAGGCGAGCGAGACCAGTCCGTCGGGCGACACGGAGTAGGAGGCGCCCCTGGTTCCCGCAGCGGATTTCACCGCCACCGGGGAGAACGCCCCGCGATAGGCCGCCAGGCGAGTGCGCCACTCCTCGAAGGCCGGGCCGGAAAGGGGCGCGGGAGCCTCGGTTACCGCCTTGGCCGCGGCCAGTTCCCCTTGCAGCCCGGCGCGCCTGGCGGCCTGCGACGGCGTGGGGGTGGGCAGGCGCGGCAGGTCCTCGGGATGGTCGTTGTCGGCCGTCTGATTGAAGACGGCGAAGACCTGGTAATACTCCTTCTGCGTGATCGGGTCGAACTTGTGCGTGTGGCACTTGGCGCACCCCAGGGTCAGCGCCATCCAGACCTGCGCGGTGGTGTCCACCCTGTCCTTCACCGCGGCCACGCGGAACTCCTCGTCGTCGGTGCCGCCCTCGGTGTTCGTCATCGTGTTGCGGTGGAACGCGGTCGCCAGGCGCGTCTCGTCGGTGGCGTCGGGGAGCAGGTCTCCGGCGATTTGCTCGATGGTGAAGCGGTCGTACGGGAGGTTGCGGTTGAACGCGTCGATAACCCAGTCGCGGTAGCGCCAGATGTAGGGCCGCAGGGGGTCGGATCCGTAGCCCTTGCTGTCGGCGTAGCGGGCCAGGTCGAGCCAGGGGCGCGCCATGCGCTCTCCGTGCCTCGGGCTGGCCAGCAGGCGGTCCACCTGGCGTTCCAGGGCGCCCGCGCCGGTGTCGGCGAGGAAGCCGGCCACCTCGCCGGGCGTGGGAGGCAGGCCGGTGAGGTCGAGGCTGAGGCGACGCAGCAGGGTGGCCCTGTCGGCCTCGGGGTTGGGCTTCAGGCCCGCCTGGAGGAGGCGCCGCAGGATGAAGGCGTCCACGGGTGACTTCACCCATGGGTCGGCGGCCGCGGGAACGGCGGGCCGCGCCGGCTTGCGGAAGGCCCAGTGGTCGCTGGCCACGGCGGCGGATGTGTCGGCGCCATAGGGCGCCCCGGCGTCGATCCACCGGGCCAGCAGCTTGGCCTCCCCGGCGGAAAGGGGATCGCCCTTGGGGGGCATCCGCTTGCCCGAGGAGCCCAGCACGCGCGCCATCACCTGGCTTTCGGCGGACTTGCCCGGCACGATGCCCTTGGCGCCCGAATCGCCCGACCCGGTGGCCGAGGCGCGGACATCAAGCCGGTAGCCGCCCCGCTGGCGGGCCGGCCCGTGGCACTCGAAGCAGCGGGCCTTGAGCACCGGCTCGATGTCACGGGCGTAATCCACGGGCGCCTTCAGGCCCGGGTCGGCGAGGGAAAGGCCCGCCGAGGCGAGCCAGGCCAGCGACGCGTACGACATGCCCCTCATGGCGCCTCCCGTTTAGTGGCCGTGGCCATGCCCGTGGCCGCCCTTCTGGAACAGCGGATGCTTGGGATCGCCCTTGGCGAACACGAACGACAAGAGGTCGATCACCTCGTCGCGGGTCAGCTTGTCGAGCAACCCCTTGGGCATCAGCGACACCTTCGACTCGGTGCGCGACTCCACCTGCGCCTTGGGAACCGCGGTGGCCTCGGCCTTGGCGAGCGGGTTCTCCACCACGAGGAGGTTGCCGTCCTTCTCGCCCGTCACCAGGCCGGTGATGGTCTTGCCGTTCTTCAGCTCGATCACCTGGGAGCGGAACTTCTCGTGGATGCGGTGCGAGGGCTCGAGGATCTCCCGGAGCACGTCGACGGGCTTCCACTTGGGATCGAGCTCGGCCAGCTTGGGCCCGAAGTCGTTCCCCTGGTCGCCCACCTTGTGGCAGGAGATGCACGAGGCCATCGTGAACATCTGCCGGCCGCTGTTGAAGCTGCGGCCGGGTTCGAGGTGCTCGACGGCGGTGGCGAGGTCGTCGAGCTTCCATTCGGTGCGGGGGCGGCGGTCCTTGAGCAGGGCGTCCGCCGCGGGCATCGGGTTCTTGGCCAGGTAGGCCTCGGGGTTGGCCTGGTAGGCGTCGAGGTCGGCGACCACATACAGGGCGCCGTACATCCGCCTCCAGTGGCCGGGGTAGGTGCACACATAGGGGTACACCCCCGGCGTCGCCGGCGCGGTGAAGGCGAGCTGCTGCGACTCGCGGGTTTGCAGCAGCCGGCTCGAGAGCAGCACCTTGGCCGACTTGGGCACGAACTGCCTCGCCTGGAACTCGGGGCTGGCGGCGCTCGCCTCGGCGAGGGTGCCCACCTCCTCCAGCGCGCCGGGGCTGGCGATCACGAAATTGTGGGGCATGAAGTCGTCGTTGGTGAGCACGATCTCGATCGGCTTGCCGGCCTGCGCCACGATGAGTTCCTTGTCGTAGGCCATCCGCTCGGGCAGCGTGCCCAGACGGATCACGCGCACGGCGAGGTCGCCCAGTTCCCTGCGCAGCGAGCGCGCCTTGTCGTCGGGCAAAAGGGCGGCCAGGCCGTCGGCGAACTCGACATAGTCGATGGCGGCGGGGCCGGTGCGGTCCTTGGCCGGGATCGACTTGATCACGCCCAGGGCGATGTCCGCCAGCGCCGGCGCCTCGGCCTTCGACCAGGCGTTGCGCGGCAGCCTCGCCAACGCGCGCACGGCCTGGAGCCTGTCCTTGTCGGCCTTCACCCTGCCGGCCAATATGCCGAAGGTTTTCTCCTCCTGGCCCCGCACGGAGACCATGGCGAGCATGGTTTCGGCGCGCAGGGCGCGGTCGGGGGATTCGCCTCCGACATCAACCTTGGCGTTGGTGGCGGGCGCCGGCAGGCCGGTTTTCTCGAAGACGGTTTTCCGCGCCGAGTCGAGCACCTTGATGGTGTGGTTCGACAGCCTGTTCCCGAGGTTGCCGTCGGTGCGGTTGTGGATGACGACGGAATCGATGGGAAACTCGCCGCCCAGGTCGACCTCCCACCAGGGGTTGGTGGTTCCCTCCTGGGTGTGGGTCTGCGTGCCGGAACCGAAGTCGCCGGCGGTGTTGCCGTCGATGGCCCTCTTGGCCTCGGCGCCGTTGACCGTGCTGCTCTGCCTGGCGGCGCCCTTGCGCGCGAGGTTCACGCCGTCGGAAAGCACCTCCACCTCGGCCAGGGTCAGCGTCCTTTGCCTGCCGGGAAGTTCCACGCGCACGAACCGGCCGTTCACCTGGCGGGCCGCCTTGGAATCGAGCCCGGCGGGCAGGCCGTCGAGCAGAGGGGCGAGGCGGGGATAGATGGCCGAGCGCAGCGAGGGATCGGCGATCATCGGCACGGCGCCCGCCAGGTCGCGCAGGCCGGCGACCGACTTGGACGCCAGTTCCCACGCCTTGTCCACCTGCCCGTCCACCGTGAGAAGCATCACGTACCCGACCTGCCTCAGGATCGCCTGGCGGGCCGAGCGGGCCAGCGCCTCGATGTCGGCGCGGGCCGCGGCGAGTTCCGCCGCCGGCCTGCCGGGAATCAGGCGCACCAGTTCCACCAGCACGGCCTCGTCGCGGGGTTCGGCGGCGGATCCGGAACCGCCCACAAGCTCGAGCAGCGTCCGCAACTCACCCCGTTTCTCCTCGCGGGCCAAATCGGCCAGCGCCGCGCGCCGCGCCTCGTCGCGAACCCCCGGGCGCAGCAGGATCTCCCTCAGGGTGACCGGGGTGCGGGGCTGCTTGAGCAGAGCCTCGACGGAAAGCGACCTCAGCAGGTACCGCTTGGCCGCCTCGCTGGAGAACTCGACCTTCTCCCCCCGGGCGAGCGCCTCCTTGTAGAGCGGGTCGAGGGTGCGCATCGTTTCGCCGCGCACGAAGTCGATGTAGGTGTCGGATCCCTTGGAACCGGCGATGATGGGCACCTCGACCGCCTCGGCCCTGTTGACCCAACTGGCCGCGCGCACCGCCTCGAGGCGGACGCGGGGATGCTCGTCGCCGGCCAGGCCCTTGAGCAGGGCCACCACGTCGGGAATCCGGTCGCGCCAGGCGCACAGCACGCGCACGGCGGCGGCCCGGGCGCGGAAGTCGGGGCTCGACAGCACGGCCTTGAGCAGGTCGGCGCGAGGCTCGTCGAGGTGCTGCATCACCCACAGGGCCTCGAGGTGCCGGCGGTCTCCCGCGGGCTTCGCCGAGGCCCACGCCCGCAGCGCCTTCTCCACCTCGGCGGCGGGCCGACCGGCCAGTTCCATCCGGGCCAGCGCCCGGAACCGGTCCACAGGATGGTCGAGCACCGCGACAACCTGGTCCAGGGGAGCGCCCGAGATCACCGGAGCCTTCTGGACGGGCCGGCCCTCGTGCGTCACCCGGTAGATGCGGCCGTGCTCGCGGTCGCGGCTGGGGTCGCGGAGGTTGTGCTGCATGTGGCCGATGATCGGGTTGTGCCAGTCGATGAAGTACAGGGCGCCGTCGGGGCCGAACTTCAGGTCGGAAGGACGAAAATTCGGATCGGTTGACGAGAGAATCGGCTCGAGTTCCTCGGCGCCGAAGCTCGCGTCCTTGTCGAACACCCGGTACCGGAGGATCCCCTGGAACCCGATGACATTGGCCACGAGCAGGTTGCCCTGGAACTCCTCGGGGAAATGCTCCGACGAGACATACTCCATGCCGGGGCAGGGGCGCGTGCGCTGCTGGTAAACCGTCGGCGGCCTGCTGTGCTTGGTGGGGAACGGGATGAAGCCGCTGAACAGGGTGCCGTGGTAGGGCACGGCGCCGGTGCCGTCCACCACGATGTCCTGGCCCCACTTGTCGAAGACATGCCCGTGAGGGTTGGCGAAGCCGTAGGTGACATACACCTCGAACTTCTGCGATTTCGGCTCGTAGCGGAACACGCCGCCGTTGGCGCAACGCCACGGGGCGCCGAAGGGTGTTTCCACCTGGGTGTGGTGGAAGGTGCCTTCCTGGAAGTAAATGGCGCCTCCCGGATCGGTGGCGAAGCTGTTGGCGGTGTGGTGGGTGTCGGCGGAGTCGATGCCGTGCAACACGCGCTGGCGGACATCGGCCTTGCCGTCGCCATCGGAGTCCTTGAGGAACACGAGGTCGGGCGCCTGCGCCACCAGCACGCCGCCGTTGGCGAACTCGAAGCCCGTGGGATTGTGGAGGCCGTCGGCGAAGACGGTCATCTTGTCGGCCTTGCCGTCGGCGTTGGTGTCCTCGAGCACGAGGATCTTGTCGTTCATCGGTTCCTTGGGCTTCCAGTGCGGGTAGGTGGGCCACACCGCCACCCACAGGCGCCCCTTGGCGTCCCAGGCCATCTGCACGGGGTTGGCCAGTTCGGGCCATGTCTCCTCGGAGGCGAACAGGTTCACCTTGAGGCCGTTGCCGATTTTCATTTTCTCGATGGCCTTTTCCCCGGGCAGGAAAAGGTGCTTTCCGCCGTCGAGGGCGCCCGGCTTGTTGGTCACCACGGGAATGAACGGCGGGGCCGGATCGTCGCCCACGGACTCCTTGCGCCCCTGCGCGGCGGCCCAAACCACCTTGTCGCGGTTGGCCGTCATCGCGTCGAGCACCTCCATCTCGCGGTCCATCACGACGCGGTTGGTTTGCCCGGCGACGAAGCGCAAGTCGGCGCGTCCTCCGTAAATCGAGTAGCCGTCGGTGGTGCGGTAGCGGTTGAACCACATGAAGTCCTTGTCGAGCACCGCCTTGCGGATCTCCTCAAGCCGGGAGGCCTCGGCCTTCACCGGCGCGCCGAAAAGCTCGCGGTCGATGATTTCCGCCAAGGCGGCGTAACCGGCGTCGTTGAGGTGGATCCCGTTGATCGTCAGGCGGGTCGCGGACTTCTCCATGAGGGCCTTGGTGGGCTGGAACAGGTCGACGAACGGAACCTTGGTCTCCGCGGCGACCTCGCCCATCGCCTTGGCGTACAGCGCGATGTTCCCGTTGGCCTTGGCGCCGTCGGGAAGGTGGCTGGACTTGTGGTCCTCGAAGGCGATGGGGGAGAAAAGCACCACCCGGGGCGGTTGGTTTCCATCGAACTTCTGGGAGCGGTAGCCGGACACGACCTCGCGAAGGTCCTTCTTGAAACCCTCAAGGCCCGCGGCGCCCGCCCACGACTCGTTGTAGCCGAAGAACATCAGCACGAGGCTGGACTTGGTTTTGCCGAGCCACTGCTCGGGGGTGCCGAAGTTCGACGACCTGAGCCTGAGCTTGAGCTCGTCGCCCGAAAACCCCATGTGCCGGAGGCTGATTCCATGCTCGGGAAAGCGCGCCTGCAGGCGGGCCTCGAGGTGCCCGGTGTGCTGCATCCGGTCGGCGAGCGTGTTGCCAAGCACGGCGATCCGTTCGCCCTTGAACACCTCGAGCGGGTCGGCGGAAACACCCAGGAGAACCGATAGCACGATGCCGCTGATCATGGGGAGGGATTCCAATCAGGACCGTTGGGAATGAACATCAAGCTTACCACGGCGCCCGGGGGAATCCATGCCCCATGGGCCCGGGGGGAAGTCACTTCACGGGAAGCCAGCGCGCCGCGTCGGCGATCACATGGCCGTCGGTGCCCTCGTTGAGGATCTCCACCTTGGCCGGGCCCTTCTCGAAGCGGAAGGTTCCCAGGTTCGCGAAGCCGGTCGCGCCGGCGCTTTTGCGCTGGTTCACCATCACCTTCGTGGTTCCGCCCGCGTGATGAACCACCACGGGCACATTCGTGGCCCGGTTGGCGTTGGCGCTGTGAGAAACGCCGACGGCGTACATTCCCGCGGCGGGCAACTCCGCTGACAGCGCATACCTCTTCGTTCCCTTGCCTTCGTTGGCATCATGCCGGTAGCCATCGCCCACGAAGGGCCCATTGGCGCTGCTGTGCGACCAGTCTCCCTTGGCCTCACCCTTGGAGTCGTCCGCCACGATGCCGGGTATTTTGGAGGGATCGACGCCCTGGGCCGCGCGCGCCGGGCGGGCATGATTGAGGACCTGCCCGTCCTTGAGCAACCGCGACTTGAGTTCGGCGTAAGGCACTTCCTGCACGCCGCAGTTCCGGTCGATCGCCATGGCCGCGGCGGTTCCCGCCGACTGGCCCAGGACGAAAAACACCGGTTCCATGCGGATCGAGCCATAGGCCATGTGGGTGCTCGACAGGCAGACGGGCACCAGCAGGTTCCCGCAGTCGGCGGCCTTGGGAGTGAGGGCCCGGTAGCTGATCGGGTAGGCGCCTCCGGGGCTCACCTGGATGTCGCCCTCGTTCTGCGCGAAACCCTTTTCCGTCACGTAGCGGGCGCAGTTGTGCGAATCCATGTTGTAGGAACCCATGCCGACGGAATCGTCGATGGGATCGAGGGCCCGGCAATGCCTTTCGGTCTGCACCAGGGCGCCGCGCAAGCGCCTGGCCTCGCGCACATAGATCTGGTGCGGCCAGTTGCCCGTGCCCGTGAACTCGTCCTTCGACAACCCCCATGCCGCCACCGCGTCGCGCAGGGAGGCCGGAACCCGGGGATTGTTGGCCAGGGTGTAGAAAAACCCCTTCTGGTACCGCTCGTGGGCCAGTTCGATCTCCCTGCGGCGGGCGTAGCTGGCCTCGGGGTAATCGTAATTCTGGCCGATGTAGTCGGTGCTGAAGGCGCCGTTGTTGTTGGTGTCGGTCTTGCCGTTGGGCATCGGGTCGGGCTTGAAAGGCATCCGCAGGTCGCCGGCCTCCACATTCCGCAGCAGCAACTCGAAGTCCTTCTCGTCGTACCCCTCGGGCCTGGGCCACTCGACCTTGTTCGCCTTCACGCGGGTCATGCAGAGCCGGTAGCAGTAGGCCTGCACGCGCCTGTCGGCCGAGCCTTCCGCGGGCAACGACTCCTCGATGCCGAACAGCAGGCCGCTTTTGGGGTCGCCCTTCACCTTGAAAGGATCCACATCGCGGGTGAAGCGGTGGTTGTGGATGTTCCTCGCCCGCTGAACGCCGGCCAGCGACTCGTTGAACTCCCTGGTTCCCTCGCGGCCGACATGGAACGGCAGGCCCGCCTCGGCCATCAGGTCGCCCTCGTAGGTGGCGTCGAGGAACACCTTGCCGCGAACCCGGTCGCCACCCTCCATCCGGATGGAGACGATCCGGTTGCCCTCCTTCTCCACCCCGGCTCCCCTGGCGCGCATCAGCCTCTGTTTCAACCGGGGTTCCACGCCCTCGGCGCGCAGCATCGCGAACAAAACGGCCTCGGCCACCTTCGGCTCGAAGGTCCACATGGCGTCGTCGTTCTCGCGGAACAGCCGGTAATCCTCGCGCTTCTCGAAAGTCCAGGCCTCGGGTTTCAGGTAGTGCTTGCGGATGTTGCGGTAGAACTCCCGCGAGATGCCCCCCACCACGGCCTTGTCGCCCGAGTCGGTCCAGCCCAAGCCCGATGCCGTGAGCCCGCCGATGTGATCCGATGGCTCGAAAAGCGCCACCGACTTGCCCATGCGCCGGGCCTGCAGCGCCGCGGCGATGCCCGCCGGAGTCGCGCCATAAACCACGATATCCTGCCCGGCCAGGAGCGCGCAGGCCGCAACCACCGCCACCATTCGAACACCCCCTCGTGGAAACGGGTTCCTTTTCCAAGCCCCGTGAAGCCTTTGGCGCTACTTCCAGTTGTCCCAGATGTTGCCGGCCTTTTGGGAAAAGATCTCACGAAGCGGCGCCTGCCGCAAACCGGGATATTTCTGCTGCGGATTGGGCGCCCACAGGTGCAACCCCTCGGCGATGTCGAGCCCCATCGAGACAAACTGGTCCAGGCACGCCGCCTTCTGCCGGCCCGGCCACTTGGCCGCGGCGACAATGAGCGCCGAGCCGGCCATCTTCCGGGTCAGGTGGGCGGCCGGCTTGATGGCCTTGCCCTTCACCGAGCTGATGTTGTCGCCCGAATAGAGCGCCGCCTGCGCCAACAGGCCCATCGTGCCCGCGTCGCGCAGCACCTGCCGGGCCGGCCCGACCGCCGCCAGGTTCGCAGCCGTCGGCACTCTCACAAACGCCGCGACACGCCTCAAAGACTCCTCGGCTCCCGTTTGCCCCAACAGCCGGTAGGTCTGCCACACGCCCAGCGTCGCGAACCACAGTGAATCCCGGGGGGCAAGCCAAGCCGCGATGAACTTCACGGCGTCGGCGCGCCAGCCCCTCTTGACGAGTTCGCCGACGAACTGGTGCGAGTTCATTCCGCCAGCCACCGCCAAGGCGCGGGGGCCGATCCTGGTCCGCTGGGCGACGGCCGCGGCCGGGTCCGCCCCGGAAACCGCCACGGGAGCCATCGACTTCAGCCATTCACTCGGAAATTCCCCGGAATTCACCCCCATGGGCACTCCCCCCGGGCGATGCCGGTCCCCACGCCCAGGAAGTGCCTGAGGTAAGTCTTGAACCTCCCGGCGTCGAAATGAACCGAGGCCAAATACACCACCACCCCGCACAGCTTGCCGCACAGGTGCGGCCTCGGCTCGACGCGCCTCAGCGGCGTCGGGGAGATCGACCCGCCCGATAGCCAGACCGCGAAACAGAGGATCCCAGCCATCGAGGTTGTGCCGCACGCCGCGATCATCTGCTTGCACCTGACACGGTTGGCATCGGTCGGCTCGTTCACCCACGCCCGGGCGGCCTCCAGCGCCTCAAGGTGCGCGGGCCCCACCTCACGGTGGCGGATCGCCTCGCGCGCCGACAGGTAGCCCCACCACACCGCTTCGCGCTTGTCGAGCGCGTGGGCCAGCAGGCGGCGGGCCTCCGCCAAATGCCCGTTAGCGACGAACCGTTCCAACGCCACGCCCGTCGAAGGCGCGTCGTCGATAAGGTTGAGCGCCGCGGGAGGCAACCGGAACAGCAGGCACAGGTCGACGGCCGGCCGCGCCAATGCCGGGGGCGCCACTGCCGCTTCGGGCGCCTTGCCGGGGGCCCGTTCGACCAGCAAACTGCCTGCATCCATCGGTCGACTCCACATGGCCACGCACCCATCCCCGCGCGGTGGCGCCATGCCACCACGGGCGCTTTCACCCCTTCGGCGGATTGCCCGAATCCTTGCCGACATCCGCCGAAGACCATCCTTCCCAAATGTTGCCCGTGGTGCGCATCGTCGCCTGCCCGGGAACGGGAATGCCCAGCACCTGCCGGCGCAGTTCATCCGCAGAAAGCAGCTTGAACTCCGCCGCGGCGGGCGCCTTGGGTGGCGCGGGAACCGCGCGCTTGGGGGCCGAAGGTTTTGGCAAGTCCGCCGGCAACCGCTTCGCCAGCATTTCCTGAAACGCTTTCACGAACTCCCTGAATCCTTCTTCCATCGCGAACTGAACCCGGCTTCGCCGCAGGTTGAACGACTGCTTGGCCTTGAGCGCCATCCCCTCCATCTGCTCCATCAGCTTGCGGGTCTTGGACGATTCGCGCATGTCCACCAGCAGGGCCCGCCCCATCTCGAGCGCGGGACCAGCCGGCAAGAGGGGCAGCAGGGCTTCCAGCTTGCCCGCGATCGCGGCCTCGACTTCATCGAGGCTGGCGGGGCCCTTGGGCAAGTCGATGTCTTGCATGCCTATTCCCCCCTTATTCGATGGTTGTCATCGCCGAGGTCGAACTCGATTCCGCGTCGAAGGTGCTGGTCACGCCGGTGGCCTCGTTCTCAACCGTGGCGTCGGCCTCGCTCATGAAGGTCGCCGTGGTCGTGGTGATGCCGGTGGCGGCGACCATCATGCGGGTTTCGGCGGAAATGATCTGGTTGGTCTCGGCGCCCACGAGCGTGTGCCCCGTGGAACTCACGGTGCGGGAATTGAGCGCCGTGAACATCTCGAGGATGCCGGCGGTGGTGAGGCTGTAACTGGCGTCGCCGCAGGCCAGGGTGATGCCCGTGGCGGTGAGCGACAACTGGGTGCCTCCCACCTGAAGCAGGATCTGCCCGGGATTCAACGAAATCGACGCCTCAAGGCCCTCACCGGTGGTCTTGAGCAGGGCCGACCCAAGGCCCAGCGACAGCACCGAGGCCGCCGAACCAAGGCTGGCGCCCAGAAGCGCGCTTTCGTTGTTCAGGTTCAGCCCGCAGGACGCCTCGTCGCCGGTGGTGGAAAGGGAGATGCTCGCCAGGGGACCATTGGCGGTCAGGTTCACGGCGCCTGAACCGGCGCTACTGTCCAGGCCCAGGGCGCAGGCGTCGGTAAGGACGGAGGCGCTGCCGCTGGCGGAAAGCTTGATCGTCGATTCCGGGCCAAAGCTGACGATGTTGAACATTCCGCCCAAGGCGGACAAGTCAACGCAGTTGTACGCCGTGAACCAGTTCTGCTCGGAATAATCGCCCTTCGCTCCCATCCGTTTCACTCCACCGGCTTGTTTTTGGCATCCATTTCACAATGATTATTTCCGCCAATTCATGGGATTCAACAAGGTCGCGGCTTTCCTGCCACCGGCGGCAATCGCCCCGACCCCCTCCCCCAACCTCTTGGTGGTCACGTGGGCTGCGCGTGCTGCAACGGGTCGACTGGCCGAGTCGCCCAATTCTTTGGCGCACTGCACCAAGGTCGCATTGACCTCAACACATTTGGCCTGAATGGCATCGTTCATGGCCGTTTGCTCGGTGGTGATTCCCAGGTTGATCGTATCGAGGATCGCCGCGATTTCCGCTGCAGATGGATTCAGGTCGGTTGCGCCGTCCGCGCTGGTGGCTGCCACAGTCAAACTGGCCTCCTGTTGGATATCTGCAATATACTTTTCCTCTTTGGCGTCAAGGGCGGACAGCTCGTCATTCAATTCCGCCGTTCGAGAGCGGATGAAAAACAAATGCTCTTCCAGAACCTGAATATTGTGGTCAACCGTGGCCTGCTGAATGCT
>JAGWVO010000471.1 GCA_018970845.1 Planctomycetota bacterium | reverse complement strand
GGGGGTGAATCCTCCCGATGGTCGATCCGGCTGGCCACGGAAGTCCGGCCCGGGCCGCCCAATCCTGAAAAAACCTGGGCGGAAATCCCGAAACCGGCAAGCAAACCCGCGGCCACCAGCGCCGCGCCGCGCCCAAGGCCGCCCTTGCCGGCGGCGGCCCGGCCCGCCTGGAACATCAGCCTGTCGCGATATTCCGTTGGCAAGCCTTCCGCCGGCAGCAGACGCAACAACCCCTCCAGCGGATGCCGTTCGTCACGATTCATTCCAACCCTCCATTCTCGCCCGCACCGTTTCCATCGCCGCCCGGTAGCGTCTCCAGGCGGTGGAGGCGGATATCCCCGCCACAAGGCCGATCTCCTCGAACGAAAGACCGCCATGCACCCGCGCCAGGACCATGTCGCGGTCGTCGGCATCCAGCGCCGCGAGGGCTTCCGCCAGGTCGAGCGTCCGCGCCGGGTCGGGAGGATGGGTTCCCTCGGCGCGGGCCACCGCTTCCTCCCGGCGTTCCCTTCGGCCCTCCTCCCGCGCCCGGGCCAGCGCCAGTTGGCGCACGGCGCCAAAAAGCCAGGCCGCGGGGTTTTCCGGCTCTCGGGCTTGCCCGATCAGCGCGACAAACGCCTGCTGCACCACATCCTCGGCATGTCGGCACCTGCCGCGGGCCATGGCCAAAAGCGCCGGCGCCAGGTCATTCAGCAATCGGCCCAAACGCTGCGCGTCCATCGTCACACCATTGTTGCCGCCGGTGGCGATTCCCTTTCATGGATGGGCAAAAAAAATACCGGCCCCTCGAAAGGGGCCGGCCAAACGATCTGAAACGATTCCAGAAAGACTACTTCGAGCTGAGGTCGAAGCAGTACAGGAGATCCTGGTCGCGAAGGTAGAGCTTGCCATTGGCGATGACGGGGTGGGACCACGCCTTGCCGCTCTTGCGCAGCAGTTTGGTGCGCTCGGGCAGTTTGAGCGAGCCGATCTGCTTGGGCCCCTCCGTCGTGGCTTCCAGCACGACAAGGTCGCCGGAGTTCTCGCCGTAGCAGAACAGGGCGCCATCGGCGTAGGTGACGGCACCCTTCTCGAAGCCGCCGCGCTTCCATTCCCACTTCAGGCTGCCATCCTTGAGGTCCTGGCAAACCCAGCCCTTGGTGTCGCTGTGTCCGTAGATGAAGCCGTCCTTGAAGATCACGCCGCCATGGTGGTTGACGACATCCTTGTTGGCGAACACTTTCTCGGCCTTCTGGCCGGAGGCATCGCCGCTGATCTTGATGAGGTCGCACCCGGCGCCGTATCCGGCCGTGGCGTAAACCAGGTCCGGGCCGGCGATGACAGCCGTCGGAATCACCGCGACCTTGTACTTGTCGCCGCAGTCGTACCGCCAAAGCAGCTTGCCGGTGTCAACGGCCACGCCGGCGACCGCCTTGCCCGTGAGCGTGACATACTGCTCGACCCCCGCCAGCTTCGCGCGCACGATGCTCGAGTAGGCGGCGTCGTCCTTGAGTTCGGCCGATTGCCATTTGGTGGCGCCGGTCTTGCGGTCGAGCGCGATGATGGTTCCCTTGGCTCCGCCGGGGGTGCAGATGATCAAGTCGCCATCCACGAGGGGACTTTCGCTGAAGCCCCAGCCGGACATGAGCTTGCCGCCGAAGTCCTTCGTGTAGTTCTTGGTCCAGACCAGCTTGCCGTCATCGGCCTTGAGGCAATAGACATCGCCGCGGATCCCGAGGAAGTAGACATGGCCGTCCGCCGTGACGGTGGGATTGGCGCGCGGGCCGCCGCCCCAGTTCTTGTCGGACCCGTTGTCCTCGTATTCGCCGCCGATGGAGACCCGCCAGAGTTCCTTGCCGGACTTCTCGTCGAGGCAGATCGCCTCGTCCTGATGCTTGTCGGAATCCTTGTCCTTCGCCGTGCCGCCGACAAGGTAGACCTTGCCGCTGGCGATCGACGGGCCGGAATAGCCGATTCCAGCTTTGGCGAACTTCCAGGCCAAGGGGGGCGCCTTGGTGCCGAACGCCTTGTTGAGACCGGTTTCGGCAGATTTTTCGTCCCGTGTGGGGCCGCGCCACTGGGGCCAGTCGGCAGCGGTGGCCAGGCTGGAAATCAGCGTGGCAACGGACATCGTGGCAATGAGAGATCGCATGGGGGTCCTCGCGGTTGGGGGGATACCGTGTTTTTACCCCATCGGAACCCCATTGGCTATCCGCCGGCAAACAATCGCGATTTCCCTGCCGTCGTGCCGCGTGAGCGCGACAATCAGCGGTTCCGCGCCCCGGGCCTTGATGCGGACGCGCAACTCCTCGGCATCCGCGGTGGAATTACGCTTTCGGAACTCCAGGTGCCCCGCGCCGCGGGCCTTGAGTTCATCCCTGAGTTTCTCAAGGCGAAGGGGCACGAACGAAAGGATCTCAAGGGTGCTGGCAAACGGGCTGGCCACGGGCCTGCGCGCCACCAGGAATCCACCCCCTTCCGGAAGCGCGGCGGCACCCGTCTCAAGCGCCAGTCGAGGCGCCAGGCCCGAACAGGTGATGGCCGGATCAGGGTCCAACAGGAAACCTTCCGGGTCTCCCGTGGGAGCCGCCTCGTTTCCCGTTCCGCTGAGGAAGTCGCCCGCCGGCAGCACCGTCGCCCGCCTGTGGCTTCGCGAAAACGCCCCCCGCCACAGCACCTGCTCCTTCAACTCGCCGCCCAGCGAAATCCATTCCAGCGACGATCCCGCGGTTTCCCAGGGCTCGGCCTGCGCCGCGGGAGCGAGCTTCACGCACAGGTTCGCCGGCGCCCGGGAAAGAATCTCATCGAGCGGCGGGGAGGCCTCGTTGGGGCCGAG
>JAGWVO010000470.1 GCA_018970845.1 Planctomycetota bacterium | reverse complement strand
GCGACCGACATCCTGGTGGACGGCCCTTTCGACCAGTCCAAGCCGGAAACGCATCGAAGGTGGATTGGGTCAACCAACCAAGGCCTTCACTTTCTTTCCAACAGGGTCCGCCATGACGATCCTCGTTGGGAAATGGCAAACACCCTTGAAATCAGGCTTCAAAATGGAAAATTGACAGTCAACGGATTTCCCATCCCGGGAAAAAGGTTTCCCATTTGAATTCCATTCCTGCCTTCATGGATAAAGTTCGCTGGATCGGCCAGTTGGCGATGGCCTTGCAACTGGTTCAAGCCTCAACGGTTCAAGCGCAAGATGATCCGGATTTTCAAAGACGCTTGTCAAACCTGGAATCGCTATGGGAAAAAGCGCCTGATCCATCAAAAAGGCGCAAGGCATCCAGCCTGGCGGATTCCACCATGTTCATGCGATTGACGGGCCAGCATGGCAACGCCGCGAAAACCCTGGATATCGCGATTGCCACATTGGATTCACGGATTGATGGAAGAAATTCCCCAAATTGGCATGATGCCCTCGACCTGAAAGTCGCTGACCGCTTCGTTGATCCTTCCATTGATACCATCCGGTGCTCGATTCTCATGGCATACATGCCGGAACCGCCTCCCCCGCCCGGAAGCACCGCCACAGTCACTTGGGAAGTCAATCAAAGGCCAATGCCCGATGTGCTGGTCACCCTCAAGGGAAAAAGGACCAACTTCGAACTTAAACCACCCGCTGGCTTATCGACCATCACGATTTCCTTGGCGACAGAAGCAACGGATTCCGGGGCAAAGCTGGTCAGAAAAACCAGTGCAACGGTGCAATCTGTTCCGAATTGGACCAGCACCAAGGCCCGAATGACTGCAATGAGAAAAGAGGTGATGAAAATCCCTGACGGCCTGGGCAAGCTCACCTGGATTCATCGAATGGACAAGGCTCTTTCCGGCCCCGACGCATGGCCTGGTGGATGGCAACAGGCACTCAGTCTACCTGATATTGATATTTCAGATATCGAAAAAAATCATTGGCCCTCTCCCGTCACGGGCACCGATCAGGTTCTTGTTTTCCCCGGTGGCAAGGGGGGCCGGATTATCCGTGTCAGGCTGCCGGCCAAATCGGCTGAAGTGGAAAACAAACCTTGCGCGCTGGTGGCCCTTCATGGCCTAGGGGATACGGAAGATTCATGGATTGAAGGATATGGCGGAAAGTTGGCCAAGCACTGCGATGACCGCAAATGGATTCTTGTCAGCCCGCGGAATGGTTGGGACGCCGATCTCAAGCCGATGCTGGAAAAATGGTGCGGGCAAGAATGGGGAAGAACCGGATTGGTCGGGTTCTCAAAGGGGGGATCCCAAGCCATGGCTTGCGTCGCGGAAAGGTCAGCCGACTGGACGGCCATCGTGACGATCGGGGCATCTGGAAGAACCGGAAGCGGTGAGGCCTATCGTAATTTGCCGATGTTCTTGGGAATCGGCATCGATGATCCCGCCCATGCGTCCTGTGTCAGCATGGTCAAAAGAATGCTCGATGATGGGCAACGCCGATTACATTTCCATCAGGCGGATAATACCGGGCATTTGATGGGTCCGGTGGCCATTCTGCCCAGGGCCCTCGATTTTCTTGATGGATTCCTCGGGGGAAAACAATGAGGCATCCCTCAAGGGATGCCTCAAGTTCCTCATCCAATCAGGTATTGTCGAATTGATTACTTCTTGGGCCCGACAAGTTCCACGAAGTTGCCGTCAGGATCCTTGTAAATTGTCAGGTAGAGGCCTTCGGCGATTTCCTTGGGAATGGCGGCGGAGCCCGAGGCAATCGGCTTGGCACCCGCTTCAGTGGCTCGTTGAACCGACTTGGTGGTGTCGCTGACCATGATGGTGAGGTAACGGAAGCCCAATTGGGACTCAATGAACGCGTTTTGACCGGGTTTCTTCGCTCCGCCTTCCACCTGCATCAACTTTAACTTTGTCGCTCCCGGACCTTCGCCCAGGGTGAACACCCGGATGTTGAGCTGCCGTTTTTCGGTAAGGCCTGCCGCGGCCGCGAAATCGGCCGAAACAGTGAAGCCCTTCTGTTCCTTGAATCCGATCACCTTGGTGTAGAAGGCGGCCGATTTCTCGATGTCACTCACGACAACGCCAAGGTCGATCGTCGGCGAGGAAAATTCTTGCGCGAAGCCTTGGCCAGCCAGGGCTAGCGCCATTACCCATGAAGCATTGTGGTTCACTGGTCGTTTCTCCGAGGGAGTGGTAGTGGATGTGGTCTCGCCACGCCGCGCAGGATACCACAGGAACCGTGTCATCGCTCGATTGTTGCGGGCGTCCAACCGGCAATTTATTCTCAACTGAAGGCTGGCCCCAACTTTTGATTCATCATTTGGTTTTTATCCATGATTACTTTGCTGCTGGCGACTTCATTATTGGTCTCTCCCCTGCAAGGTTCGCAGGAAACATTCATCCCAAGGGCGCAGGCAACCATGCCGGGGCCGGCCCTGAAGCCTTCCGAGGCGATAGCCCGCATGAAAGTGCCGGCAGGCTTTTCAGTCGAGCTCGTCGCCAGCGAACCGATGATCGTCAATCCAGTGGCGATGTGCTTTGACGAAAAAGGACGAGCCTGGATCACAGAAAGCCTTGAATATCCAAGGTTTCAGGCAGGGCCGGGCAGGGATCGGATCAAGGTTTTGGAGGATACCAACGGAGATGGAGTTGCCGACAAGGCCACGATTTTTGCCGAGGGCCTCAACATTCCCTCGGGCATCGCGGTTGGCCATGGGGGGGTTTGGGTCGCCAACGCCCCTGACCTACTTTTCTACAAGATAGGGCCCGATCTG
>JAGWVO010000025.1 GCA_018970845.1 Planctomycetota bacterium | reverse complement strand
CCGCCGCAGCCGGGAACACCACATGGGCCATTTCAGCGGTGGGAGTCAGGACGAGGTCCTGCACGACGAGGAAATCAAGCTTGCCAAGAACTTTCTCGGCATGCTTCCTGTCAGCCTCCGACTGCAGCGGATTCTCGCCCAGAACGAGAAGGGCCTTGAGTTCACCATGGTCCATCGCCTCAAGCATGGCCGTCAGGTTCAGCCCGCGCTTGGCGGGTATCGGGGAGTTCCAAGCCTTTTCGAACTTGAGACGGTGGGCCTCGACTTCCACATGCTGAAAGCCCGGAAAACGGTCCGGAAGGGCGCCCATGTCTCCGCCGCCCTGGACATTGTTTTGCCCCCTCAGGGGATTCAGTCCGCTGGCGTACTTTCCAACATGGCCTGTCAGCAAGGCGAGGTTGATCAGGGACGAGACATTGTCCACGCCGTTGTGATGCTCGGTGATGCCAAGCGTCCAGCAGATCATGGCGCGCTTGGCGGTGGCGTACGCCTTGGCCATGTCATGGATGACGGCGGCCGGAACGCCGCTCAACCGCTGGGCTTCGGCCAGGGTGAACGGTTCCACGGCATCGCGATAAGCCTCGAATCCCGAAGTGGCGTGTCCGATGAACCGCTTGTCATGCCAGCCTTGGGCGATGATCTCCCGCCCCATGGCGTTGGCCACGACGATGTCGGTGCCGACATCGAGGCCCACCCAGGTGTCGGCCCATTTCACGGAACTTGTTCGCCGCGGATCGACGGCGAACAGGCGGGCGCCGTTATGAACGCCCTTGAGAAGGTGGTGAAAGAAGATCGGGTGGGTCTCCCGGGCATTGGATCCCCACAGGAGGATGACATCCGTCTCCTCGATCTCGCGGTAGGAGTTCGTCCCGCCGCCCATCCCGAACACTGTCGCCAGACCGACGACGCTCGGGGCGTGTCAGGTGCGGTTGCAACTGTCGATGTTGTTGCTGCCCATCACCACCCGGGCGAACTTCTGGGCGACGAAGTTCATCTCGTTGGTGCTCTTGGAGCAACTGAAGATCCCGAAGGCGCGATCGCCATGCTTCGCCCGGTTGGCCCTCAGGGCGCCGGCGACGACGGACAAGGCCTCATCCCACGATGCCCGGCGAAACCCATCGCCCTCACGAATGAGAGGGTGGGTCAACCGGGGCCTTCCCGAGAACTTGATCTTGCTTCCCATGGCTTGGCACTCCCATGACAAAGGGGCCTGATTCAAGGAAATCCGCACTTACACCTTAATCGACCGTACGGCGATTCACCAAGAGTTGAACCGCCCCCTGCCCCGCTGAATGCGGCGAGGCATTCATCAGATATGATGCGGAACCCAGCGGGAGTTCGGTCTGGCATGAATCCTCCTCAGGAATTCGATTCGAATCGGCCCGATCTGAGGCGGGTTTGCGTCCATCGCGTCATTTCCGACCAAATGCCAAAGACGGCCGATGGCGACCTGGTGGCCGTGGAAGCCCCGCTGGAAATCCGTTTGCATGGCAGGCCCGCCGCCGTGTTGATGCGAACGCCGGGAAACGACCGCGAACTCGTCACGGGATTTCTCTTCTGCGAGGGAGTGATCGCGGACGCCAGGCACATCCTGGCCATCGACCCGGTTGAGGATGGCGACAAGCCGATGGGAGGCGCGGCGCTCGATGTCCGCCTGGACAGTCCCTCGAGGGGGCGAGGGATCGAAAGATTCTTCTACAGCACATCCAGTTGTGGAGCCTGTGGCAAACGCGACATCGATTCCCTGGCCATCAGTAGCCCCGCCATCCACGACCAAGCGTCGATTCCCATCTCCCTGCTGCAATCGGTGGCGGATATCGCCCGCCGGAACCAACCCCTGTTCGCCGTCACGGGCGGCACCCATGCCTCGGCCCTGTTCGGCCCGGATGGCGCGCTGGTTTCATTGATGGAGGATGTGGGAAGGCACAACGCGCTCGACAAGGTTGTCGGGGCGTCATTGGAAGCTGGCCGGATTCCCTTGGCGGGTCATGTTTTGGCCATTTCAGGACGGGTCGGTTACGAGATCATCCAGAAGGCCCTGGCCGCGGGAATTCCAGCCATCGTCGCCGTGGGAGCACCCACCGGCTTGGCCGTCGAACTCGCGGAATCGGGGGGAATCACGCTGGCCGGTTTCGCCCGCGCCGGTTCGATGAACATCTACAGCCACGCCGGGCGGATTTCCAACTAGGAAATCCGCCCCATGGCTCCGGCATCAGGGTGCCGATTTGGTTTGCTTGGCGGTGGGAAACTCGGCGGGCACGGGAATCGTCACCTTGCCTGTGGCGGCCCATTCCGAACCGCGCTCGATCACGGAAGCGAAGCCCAGGCACTTCATGGCGTTGGCATCGTGGCCAAGCGGGGTGTGGAAAATCCGGCCCTTGCCAAACGACACGGTCCAAATCATAGGCTCATGCACCTTCGTGCCCTTGGAGTAGGCCGTGCCGATCAGGTGGATGTCCTTGATGGGGCCGCGCATGTTGTCATAAAGCTCGTCCTTCACATGAAGCCATTCGGCAGGCATGCCCTTAACCACCGGGTGCTCGGCATCGCGCAAGGTGACGGTGAACTCGCCGGTGTAGCGGTGGCCCGAGCCATCGCCCTCTCCGCTGGGAACGCGCACCTGCTTGCCGGCGTCGTCGAGGTAAAGCCGATCGCCACCCTTGTTGCCGCGCCAGCCCATGCCGATCATCTGGTTGTACTCGTTCCACCCGCCGAAGGCGTTGTTGGCGGCGTGAACCACCACCACTCCCAGCTTTCCTTCACCGACCAGGGATTCGAAATCCTTTTGGAGGTCCTTGCCCCAAGTCTCGCCGTTGTAATTGAGCACCACCACGGCATATTTCTTGAGTTCAGGCCGGAACTGGGCCAGGGCCTTGTCCCCCTTGGGAGGTGAGGTCGCCACCTCAACGCTGAACTTGCCGCTGCGCTTGAGGATTCCCTCAAGCACGGGCGTCGTGGCCTTCCAGTTGTGGTTGTTCTGACCATCGATGATCAGCAGGGGAATCTTGTCCTGGGCCTGGCACAAGAAGGAAAAAGCCAAGGCGACGGCAAGCGAAACAAGCGGTCTCATGACAACCTCCGGGATGGATTGGAATCATCGATCGGGCTCAAGGCATCTTACCAAAGTGGCGGAGCCAAGACTCCCATGGCTAAAAAGCGGGCAGGCGGATCGGCACCGCGGCGTTCCTGTCAAATGGCCTCGGGCCCCCGCTCGCCAGTCCGGATGCGGATGCAGTCCTCGAGAGGCAGGATGAAGATCTTGCCATCACCGGTGCGCCCCTCGGGACCGGTGCGCCCCGCCTTCATGATGGCGTTCACCGTGGGTTCGACAAAGTCCTCGTTCACGGCTATCTGCAACTGGACCTTGCGGACGAGATGGGCGCCATGATCCTGGCCCCGGTACACCTCCGACTGGCCGCGCTGCCTGCCGAACCCCTGCACATCGACCATCGTGAGGCGAAACACCTCGACCTCGTTGAGGGCCTCCTTCACCGCCTCAAGCCTCGACGGGTTGATGATGGCCACGATGAGCTTCATGGATTTCTTTTCCCGCCGTCGCACGGGGAGACGGCCCCGCCCCCCGACAGGCACGAATCATCCACCGGGTAGTTGCGGAACCTGATGGTGTAGTACGACTCGAACCACCTGCGGATGTCGGGCAGGACGCCGTCGTCGTACCCGGGGCGCACATGCCAAGTAAGGCCGCGGCTTTCGGCGCGAATCTCGCCGCGGTCGACCACAAGTTCCCCCGCCTTGAAGACCATGCGCGGCAGCTCGAACATCCGGCGCCTGTCACGGTCGGAATTGTAGATGGTGATGTCGGCGTCGGCTCCCACTCCCAGGTGACCCTTGGTGGAAAGCCCCAGAAGGCGGGCCGGCCCCGCCCTGCTGATGATCGCGATCTCCTGAAGCGTGTACTCACGGTCGAGGTCCTGGAGGATCGACCTCTCCCTGACGCGCGGATGCACCCGGTTGAGCACATCGCGGCGGTAGCCGCGGTCCATCAGCAGGGCGACAAGCTCCGGATAGGCGACGAAGCTGGCCCCGTTGGGATGGTCGGTGCTCATGCCCACGCGCCAAGGATCCTTCACCAGCAGGTACCACTCCAGTCCGATCGCCCACTGGAGCGCGTGAACGAAGCTCTTTTCCTTGTAGACGATCGGGACAATCCCGCATCCCGCCTCCATTTCGGTGTCGGCGCTCGTCCATTTCCTTCCCGTCACCTGATGAAGGAAATACCCCAGCGGACCGTCTCCCGTCATCGAGGTCGTGGATCCGAACAACACCTGGCCGACATCGACGGACACCTCCGGATGGGAATTGATCCATTCGGCGAGCCTGGGGACATCCGAGCGGAACGAGGCCTGGTCGGACACCTCGCCCCCGTAGCTGTGGAACTGGATGTGGGCGAGGTGGGCCCTCCTGCCCTCGAGCGCCTCCATGGTTCCGATCGTGGTGGCGGCGTTTCCGGGGAGGCCGAGGTTGTTGCAATGAATGTGCACCGGATGCGGCAAGCCGAGGTCCATGGAGGCCTGGGCCAGGCCCCTCAGGATCATCCTGGGAGTGACGGGCAGGTGTGGCACCTCCTCGTCCAGGGAATGGATGTTGTTCCAGCCCGACTTCCACGCCTCCACGCCTCCCGGATTCACGACCTTGATCCCGTAGGCCCGGGATGACTCGAGAAGCCAACCGGCGAACGCCCGCGCCCGCTCATATTCTCCTTCGGAGATCGCCTTGAGGGCGTAATAATTGTTGCCCATCAGGATCAGGAACGCCTTGTCGAGGATCGGAGTGTCGTGAAACTCCTCGTGCGTGTGACGGGCGGCGAGCGGCGGGATGGCGGCGTCAACGGCGGTCGTGTACCCCAGGCCGGCATACAGGTATCCGGTGGCGAAGGTGCTGGGCACGCTTCCGGCGGTGCCGGAACGGGTGATCGGCGTCCGGCGCACCGGCGCCGCATCGCGGTGGTCCTCCGGCCGCATTTTCCGGGCGAGGTTCACCTTGGGCCCGGCGATGTGGCAGTGCATGTCAACGCCGCCGGGCATCACCACAAGCCCCGAGGCGTCATAAGTGCGGGAAGGGGATTCCCCCGGCCCGGGTCCCTCGACCATCAACCCGTCGCGGAACCAGAGATCCATGACGACGCCGTCGCGGTTGTTGGCCGGGTCATGGACCGTGCCGCCCCGGATCCGCGTCAGCGTCATGGCAGGGCCCCCACGGCGCGCGCGATCCCCCGAAGCACCTCCTCGGCGGGCGGATAAGCCGAACGCACGGCGGGCCGCGCCGGCAAAGACACATCGTCCATCCGGTAGATGGTTCCCGGGGTGGCCAGGCCATAGGGAGCCAGCATGAACGAAACCCGCGCGGAGCGCGTCGTCTCGGTTTCCCCATAATCCAGGGCCACCACCCCGATGGCGGCAAGGTGCTTCCTCGCCGCGGGGTTCAACTCGGAGGCCGGGTCGGCAGCGACCACGAGCGCCGCGTCGGCTTCCCCGCGGGACAGCACCTCCTCGGTGGAAAACTCTCCGGGGTTGAACCGAGGATATCCACGCCCCAAATGAACGCCGAACGGGTAACCCGTCTGCCAAGTCACCACATTGTCGGCCCCGGCGGGATTCCCGCCCGCCCGCATCGGTGAAACATAAAATCGGGATTTCCTGTTCAAGTCGAGCGCCATGGCCAACGCCGCATCCACCACCATGTGGCTGTCGGCGGCGGTCGATGTCCCCGCCCCCAGGAAAAGCACGCCGAACCGCGAGCCTTTCATGGCCTCGGCAAGCGCGCGCAAGGCTTCCAGCGGCGCGCCCGGGCAGGCTCCCGCCGGAATCTCATGGCCGCGAAGCAACGCCCGAAGCGTCCATAGCGCCTCGAAGTCCTTGCCTGGTTCCACCGGAACGAACAGGTCGGGGTTGAGTCCGGAGGAATCGGGATGGAGATCCACATGCGCGATCCTTCGGCTTTGGCGGCCCAAAGGCGTGAAAAGGCCCTTGGCCCCGATGGAATACCGTTCGCCATGGCGGGGGTGGGTACGACCCGGGTCGCATCCCCAAAAGATCACCAAATCGGCGCGGTTCTTCACCTCGCCCAGCGAGCAGTGAATCTCACCCACGCCCTGAAACGCCATTCCCGAGAGTCCGCGGTGAAGCGGCATCGCGGTGTCCAGGCAGGCGCCGATGCGGTCGGCGATTGAAACCGCGACCCTCTGGGCCTCGCATGTGGCGTTGGCCAATCCGTGAACCAACGGAAAGCGCGCCTCCGAAAGAATTCGCCCCGCCTCAGCGACGGCGGCATCCAACGAGGCTTCACGCCCGCCAATCAAGGCCTTCGGCAATCCAGCCTCGGGTGAGGCCAAAAACCACTCGGCTCCCATGGAGCAGGCGTTGCGCGCCTCGCGCACCCGGTTGGACTCGACGACAAGTTCGATATCGTCGCAGGCGCAACCGCAGCGCGCGCACACCGCGTCGCTGATCAGGGTCAGGGATGATGATGCCCGAGGGCCGCTGGTCGCCATCAGGAATTCATCCACAACCCAGGTTTCGCGGTTGGCGGGCGGCCGGCAACGAAGGGCAAAGCCGACTTTCCGGAAAGGATTTCCCTTGCCAACGTCACTTGGCAAGCCCCGACATGAGGAATGCCAGGAGATCGGCCGGTTCGCCCGGCTTCAAGCCATCGAGAAGGCCGTCGGGCATGATCGATTTGCCCGTCGCCACCCGCGACTCGATATTGCCCTGGGCTATTCTGGATTCTCCCTCGGCGGAGCGCAGGATGAGGTGGGAGGCCGACTCCGCCGCGACCACTCCGGCCACGACCCGGCCATCCTTGGTCTCCACCACGGTCCGCTGATGCTCCCGGCCCACCACGGCCGAAGGATCGATGATGTTCTCAAGCCAGTAACGCAACTCGCCTCGTTGGCCGCCGGTGAGGTCGGGTCCAAGGTTTCCTCCCTCGCCGAACATCCGGTGGCATGCGGCGCAATTGCGGGTGAACAAGGCGCGGCCCCTCTTGGCGTCGCCCTTGGCGATCTCGCCAGCGGACAATTGGACGCGCCACTTCTCCACCATGGCCTTGCGGTCGCCGCTGATGGGCTGAACGCTTCCCCAGGCCTTTTCAAGCCTGCTTTTCAACTGGGGATCCTTGAATTCCGCCACCTGCCTGGCCAGGTGCGCGGGAACCTCGCGGTGGTCGATGGCCCCCTTTTCCATGGCTCCGACAAGTTCCGCGGCCCAAGCCTTGCGGCCCGCAAGGGCGGCCAAAATGGACTGCCTGGCTCGGGGCCCGGACTTGGGGAACGCCCGAACCAACTCCCCGGCCAACGACACATCAGACCCGGCGGCCATGGCGCTCAGGGCGGGTCCGGCCAATTCCTCGTTGGCAAGGTAGGCCAGCAGGAAACGCAAATCGCCCCTCGGCCTGACAGCCCAGGCGTTGATCGCCCCGGAGCGAACCTCGATGGGCATGGATTCGTCGGACGCCATGGCAACAAGCGCCGCTGAAACATCGGGCGAACCAAACACCTGTGACAGGCTCATGCCCGCGAGCCGGATCTCGGGTTCCGGCCTTTTCGCCATGGAGGCCTGGGCCTTGATCCATCCGGCGGGGGCCCCCGGACTGGGTTTGCCCGATAGGCCGTCGGCCCAACCTGCAAGCAGGGGAGCCGAATGGGATGGGTGAACTCCGGAGTCTCCCGCGGCAGCCTTGGCCAGCCATTCATCTCCCTCCGCGGATCCGGAAATCCTGCGGGCCAGGAACCGGGCGATAGGGAGGAGGCACGGCCCTGAAAGCAACCTTTCCCGCGCCGCGGCCGATTCTGCCAGCAACGGCTCAAGTCGGTACCACAACAGCAGTGGAATCATCGGATCACCGGCGTCCTCCATCACGCGGGAAAGGGGTTCGAGGAAGTCGAACCGCTCCGCGGGAGGCAGTTGGATCGACGCGGAAATCATCGCCAATCGGACGCGCGCGGATGGCTCCCCCCGCCTCGCCCGGGCGATCCAGGCCGAAGCTCGGGAAGCGAGGCCCAACCGGCAAGCCCAACCCCTGACAGCCTCGTCGGGGTCGGTCACGGCCTTGTCGAGCACCTTGGCGGGAATTCCCCCGGCGACAGCGAGGCCCCACATGGCCGCCAGTCGGGATCTTCCGGGCATGTTCTCGGCAACGGCGCTCTTTTCCAGCAGCGCGAGCACGGAACCACGGTCGGCCCCGAGGCCATCCCGCTCGAAACGGGCGCGGAGCGTCAGGCGGGCCTGCTCCTCAAGCCAGGCGTCGCCGCACGAAAGCAGTTCAGGCAAGCGGACCGAAGGCAGGCTGGCGGGCCGAATTCCCTTGTTGCCCACGACCTCCGGTGCCACCCGATAAATCCGCCCCGTCACGCCATCGGTGACCTCGTAATTGTGGCATTCACCGGTATCGTTCCAGTCGGTCACGAATAGGGAGGCGTCCGGTCCCTGCGTGACGATCAGTCCCCTGAACCACGGGTCGTCCGAGACGATCGGATCGGGCCGGTGAGTCGCCTTGAAACTCGAGCCGTTGGGTTGCAGGAAATCGGAGTTCACCCGCTTGCCATGGATGTTGGCCATCAGGGCGCAGCCGTTGATTTCAGCGGGCAGGTCGGGATGCCTCGCGATCGCGAGGCCGGCATGGGCATGCCCGCCTCCCGCCACGGAATGCACGCCCTGGCCGCCGCGGGAACTTGTCCAGTGTCCACCCCCCCAGTGCAGGTGGTCGGCAATGGTTTTCATCAATTGGTACGCGTGGGGATTCGGGTCGCTGCCGAACATCCGCTCGAAACGGGCACCAGGCACGGCGTGCCAGAGGTGGGCGATGACGCAATTGGAGATGAACGCCTCGCCGTTCTGGTCGAAGTCGAGGCCCCAGGGGTTGGTGGTCCCGTGGGCGACAACCTCGAAAACTCGTCCCTTGGGATCGAACCTCCAGACGCCGCAATTGAACTTCACCCTCTTGTCCTGCGGTGCCCCGGGTACGCCGATCGAGGCGTTTCCAAGGATGCCGTTGCAACCCCAAAGCCATCCATCCGGCCCGAACTTGAGGCTGCTGACGACATTGTGCTTGGCCTTGAGGTCCCAGCCATCGAGAACCACCTCGGGAGGTCCGTCCGGCTTGTCATCACCATCGGCATCGGGAATGAACGAGAGATTGGGCGTTGCCGCAAGCCAGACGCCCCCGGCGCCCAACGCGATTCCCGAGGCGTTCACCAGGCCCTCGGCGAACACGGTCCGCTTGTCGGCCCGTCCGTCGCCGTCGGTGTCCTCAAGGATCACGATCCGGTCCTTGCCGCCGGTGCCATTGGTAATCCACTTGGGATAGGAAAAATTCTCGACAACCCAGACGCGGCCCTTGGAGTCCGTCGTCAACGCCATCGGTTGCGAGACCATCGGCTCTGAGGCGAACAAGGTCGCCTTCATTCCCTTGGGTACGACGAGGTTCCTTGCCGCCACCTCGGCGGGAAGCGGCCTATCGGCCTGACCCGAAATGAAAGCGACAAGCATCAGGCATGAAGTCATCATCCACCTCGCTTCAGCGTCCCGGAGGCGTTCCCCGCAGGAACGCGAAGAAATGGGCCAAGTCCTCGTCGGGCAGGCCGTCGAGCAGCTTTTCGGGCATGAGAGACTGCGGCGAGGCGTTGATGGTCTCGATCCTCGACCGCGGCACGGTGACACGCTCGTTTTTCGAGTCGGCGACGATGACCGCGTTGGCATTCGCCTCCACCACCACGCCCGTGAGCAACCGTCCCTCGGAAGTCTCGATCACCTGCGATTGGTATTCCGGCCGGATCGACGCGGAGGGATCGACTATGTTGCCGATCAGGTGCATCAGGTTCGACCTGTCGGCGGTGGTGAGGTCGGGTCCCAGCTTTTTCCCCTCGCCGCCGAACTGGTGGCAGTTGGAGCACTGTTTCCTGAATATTTCCTGCCCTCGCTTGGGATCTCCCTTGCCATGCCTGTTGACCACGAGGTTGATGTAGCTGATTCGGGCCTGTTTCTCGCCGGGCGTCGAGGAAAGCCTGCCAAACCGCTTTTCCACCCATGCCGTGAGGTCCTTGTCCTTCAACTGGGCCATCTTCCTCGCTTCCTCCACCCCGAGATCGGAAGCGGGAACCGAACCAGCGTCAATCGCCTTGGCCAGGGCCGCCGCTGTTTCTGCTCGCGAGATCAAGAGCGACCTCGCCGATGTCTTCTCACCCGCCGCCATGCCCTTGTAACCCGCGAGCAAGTCGGCGGACCAATCGGATCCCGCCAGGCGGGCCAGCGCCCCCAATGCGGCCTTGCGCGCCGCGGCATCGGGCCCCTTGATCCAATCCCTGGCCACCGGAGCCGCCACGGCGGGGTCGATGGCGACGGCCAGGTCCAAGAGCGCCGAGCGCTCGGCAAGGGAGGCCTTGGCATCCGACACCTTGGACAACACGCTCGAACGCGTGGCCGGATCCCCCAGGCGGGCCGCCAGGCGGATCAGCCTGGCGTCACCGCTGCCTCCGAATTCAGCCGCCAGCGCCTTCAATCCCTCGGGAGGCGAAGGTAGCGCCAACCCGGCAAGCGACTGCTCGATGCCATCCGCCAATTGCTTCCGGCGCTCGGGGTCGGCGGCACCCGCGTCGTTCCACGCGCGGGCCAGGGCGGCGGCTTCGGCGTCCGTTCGCGAAGTCATCCACCTGCGAGCCAACCGGGAGGCGACCGTCGCCCGAAATACAGGATAATCCCACGCTGAGACATCTGCCATCCAGCTTGCAACGGCGCCTGGCGAACGGCCGGCGACCGCTTCGACGGCCCACCACGAAAGCAGCGGAACATAGGGATCCGCCACCACGGAGGCGTCCCTCAAGACCGGCGCCAGCAGCGCGAGCGCCTGGGCGTCGGGCAGGCGCTTGGCTGTCGCCGCCGCCTGGGCGAGAACAAGGGGCGATTTCTCCCGTGCGAGGATCTCGGTCATGGAGGCGAACAGCGGTTCGGGCACGCGCCCGCCATCTCCCAGCAGCCTGACGGCCCATGCGCGCACATGTTCCGATGGATGAGCCAAGGCCACGCGGGCCCGCTCGGCGGAAAGTGTGCCGATTCCATGCGCCGCCCAAAGCGCCTCGAGGGCCAGGTGGCTGTCGCCCCCGGCCAACAATTTGTCGAGTTCCGGCAAGACCGCGGCGGGACGCCTTTCGGCGAGAAGCCTCCTGGCCTCGCGACGCCACCAGGCATTCGGATTGGAAAGCAGGCCGATGAGTTCGAGGTCGGATTTCGAGGCGAGGTTCAACACCCCCGCGGGAGGCGCCCCCTTGATGTGAAGGCGATAAACGCGGCCGTTGCTCCTGTCCCAGGTGTCGAGTGGATCCAAGTGGGTGGCTCGCTTGTCATACCAATCAACCACGTAGACACCGGCATCCGGGCCGACAAGGAGGTCGATGGGCCTGAACCAGGAATCCTTGGCGTCCATCGCCGTGCCGGCATGCCCGGCCTTGAAGGTGGAGCCGTTCGGTTCGATGCGGTGCCAGTTCACCACGCTGGAAAGAAGGTTGCCGGCGATGTACTGGTTCTCGCGGGCGGGCCCGAAGGCGCCACCCTGGTAGACCACGCCGCCACAGGTGACATGCCCGCCCTCGAAGCTCTTGTAGGGCACATGCTCGAAGTAACCATAGGCATGGGCATTGTGCAGCGGGCCATGCTTCGAGAATCCCTTCACATGGTACGCGCCCTGCATCTGGTGCAGCATCGCGTGGCCGCCATAGTTGGTGCCGGCGATCAGTTGGCCGTGCCTGTCGAAGTCGAGGCCCCATGTGTTCCCGCCGCCCTCGCTGAACAACTCGAAGGCGCGTGTGACTGGATGGTAGCGCCAGATTCCCTGCTGGAACTCGATGCCCCGCACCTTTCCGGTCACCGTGCTGCCCTGGGCGCCATAAAGCCAGCCATCGGGCCCCCAGACGAGGCTGTTGGCATGGGCGTGGGAATCCTCCATGCCGAATCCGGAGAGAAGCACCTCTGGATCGGAATCGGGAATGTCGTCGCCATTCCTGTCCGGATAAAAGAGCAGGTAGGGAGACTGCATCACAAAGGCGCCCCCATGGCCCAGCGCCAGGCCGGTGGCCAGGTTGAGCCCGCCGACAAAGTCCTTGGCCTTTTGGTAGCGGCCCGTGGCGTCGGGATCCTCGAGGATGGTGATGCGATCGGCACCCTTGGGGCCGCGGGGCGGTGGTTCGGGAACCTTGTCCCAGACGGTGCGAAGGTACTGGTCCTGCGATACCGCCTTGAGGCCGGCCGGATTAGGATATTGCAGATACTGGATGACCCACATCCGGCCCTTGCCGTCGAAGGTGACGCTCAACGGCTGGCGCACCAACGGTTCCGAGGCGATCAGCCTCGCCTCGAATCCCGGTTCGGTCGCCATGCGGGCCACAGCCTGCTCGGGTGGATATCCCTGGGGCAGGGCGACGGATATCAGGAGCATCCAGCCTGCGATCACGAGCAGGGGACGGGCCATGGGGGCGAATCTCCACGGGGGTGGAACAGGTTGGATCCCTGATCTTAACCCCGGTGAAACTCGACGGCAAACAACCGGCCGGCCCGGGACCTAGCTCACCCGGGGATCAAGAAGTACCGCGGCGGGCGCGGCGGGCTTCGCCTGATCGGGCGGGACAGCCGGCTTGCCGGGTTCGGCGGGAAAGGCTTTGGGCCCGGGCAGCGGATCCATCCGGGGAAGAGGCAACGGGGCACTCGGCTGCGGAGCGGGGAGGTCAAGCAGGCCGGGCGTGACCGGGCCTTGCGGGGGGAGCAAGGTGGCCGGGCCGGGCATGGCACCCGAACGATCGACCGGAGGCTTGATCGCCAACTCCTTTTCGGCCTCGAATCGGCGGCCGTCCTCCATTGTGAAGCTCGCCAGGATCTTGACCCTGTCCGACTTGGGAGGAGCCTGCCACAGGCAATTGAGCACGAAACCCGAGGTCAACAGACCCTGCTTCCAGCTTGCCCGCATCTGCTCGGCTGAATAGTCCCAGGTGCCGATCGGCGATTTCAGCCCCTGCCCATCAACCTCGACAATGGTGACCGAGGCGCATGCCGGGGCTCGCTGCAGCTTGCCGTCGGCATCCCGGGGTTCAAGGACAACCTGCACTCCCTCGTCTCCGGGAAGGCGATCATCATCGATTGGCGTGGTGGAACGCCCGACCACGACGGAGCGGACCGGATAAAGAGGCGTGAATGGATCACAGGAGGAAGGCAACGGCTGCCCCCGCATGATCCGCACCTCGGTTTGCAGGGCCAAGTTGTAGCCGGCAAGCTTGTCGATGTCCTCCTGAAGCTGGATGATCCGCTGATCCCGCTGGCGAATCGTGGACTCCAGCTTGTCCTTGCCGCCCGAACGGCAGGAAGGAAGAAGCAACGCCGGCACAAGAGGCAGGCAGCGAGTCAGAATTGTGTGGAAACGCATGAAGTCCCCCAGCCTAAGGCGGCGCGTCGGGTGGCGCTTCCTGCGCGTCGCCCGAACCGCCCTCCGCCAACCGGGGGTGCGATTCGGACTTCAGGAGACCTTGGGCATGCGATCGATCACATGATCGATCAGCCCGTATTCCTTGGCTTCCTGGGCCGTCATGAAATTGTCACGGTCCGTGTCTTTCTCAACCCGCTCAAGCGGCTGGCCCGTCAAGGCGGCCAGGAGCTTGTTCATCTCGTTCTTGGTTCGAAGAAGGTGCCTGGTGCGGATTTCAATGTCCGTGGCCGGGCCACGGGCGCCGCCCAACACTTGGTGAATCATGACCTCGGCGTGCGGGAGGGCGTATCGCTTGCCCTTGGTGCCCGCGGCGAGGAGAGTCGATCCCATGCTCGCCGCCAGGCCGATGCAATAGGTGGCCACATCGCATGAGATGTAGCGCATGACATCAAACATCGCCATGCCGGCCGTGACCGAACCGCCGGGGGAATTGATGTAGAGATGGATGTCCGACTTGCTGTCGATCTTGTTCAGGTAAAGCATCTGGGCAATCACGAGATTGGCGCTGTCGTCGTCAACCTCGCCCAGCATGAAGACGATGCGATCCTCCAAAAGGCGGCTGTACAGGTCCAGGACCCGCTCCTGCTCGCCACGGCGTTCCAAAACAAACGGAATCTGGGGCATGGCATCCTCTCTCCGGCCCGCGCCAGAGAACCAACCGTGTCATCGGTTCCCGGCGGAGGCGAACTTCATGAAAACTGACAAGAAAGGCAGGCCCGGAAGCCAAGTCATTTTCCGGGCTTGGCCTTGGCGTCGGCGGGCTTGACCAGAAGCTCGTCGACCAGGCCGAAATCCTTGGCCTCATTGGAATTGAAGTAGCGGTTGCGCTCGGTCTCCGCCTCGATCTCCTCGATCGGCTTGCCCGTGTGCTTGGCAAGGATCTCGTTGAGCAACCGCTTCATCTTGAGGATTTCGCGCATCTCGATCTCGACATCGGAGGCCTGGCCGCCGATCCCGCTCGACCAAGGCTGGTGGATCATGACCTTGGCATGGGGAAGGGCGAACCGTTTGCCCTTGGTTCCGGCCGCAAGGAGGATGGCGGCGCCGGAGGCGGCCATGCCCATGCAGTAGGTGGCCACCGGGCAGTCGATGTACTGCATCGTGTCGTAGATCGCGAGCGTGCTCGTCACCGAACCGCCCGGGCTGTTGATGTAAAACGAGATTTCCTGGGTTCGGTTCTCGTTTTGCAGGTAAAGCATCTGCTGGATGACCATGCTCGCGGTGAGGTCGTTGATCACCGGCTCGTAGATCGTGCCGCCGGAACAGCCGAAGAAAATGATCCGGTTGTCGAGCAGGACATCGCCCGTGGAACGGCGACCACCCTCCCCGTCCCTGTAGCGGGCGGCAACGGCGTCGAGCGGATGGGAACCGGTTCGGGGCGCGGACATGCTGGACTCCATCAAATCCTTTGGTGGCTTCTAGCGAACGGACAGGGAAACGGGGTCAGGTCGACGGGATTTCCTCGGACGCCGGATCGGCATCGGCGCCCGCCACGGCCTGGGCCTCGGAGGCGTGCACCTGGGGAGCGCGCTTGTCGGACTCGTCCAGGGGCACTTCCTCGAACTCGGCGTTATCCATGATGAGATCAACGGACTTGCGCTCGAGGATCTCGGCGGCCAGCGCGTCGATGAGGTCTTCCTTTTCCATCCGTGCGCGAACCTTGCGATAGCTTTCGCCCTCGCGCGCCGCGATGCGCCGGATTTCCTCCTCGATGTCGGCTTCCTCGACCTCGAGTTTCTCGGCCTCGGCGACCCTCTGGAGAACGAAGTGCTCCTTCAGGGCCTGCTCGGTCGACTTGAGGATGTCCTGAGAGAGCAGGCGCTGCCGCTTGACGATCTCATCCTCGGGAATGCCATCGGCCCGCATTTCCATCACCCGGCGGGCCATGGCCGTGCGGGCCTGCTTCATGAGCAGGTCCCGGGGAAGTTCCCAGTTCATTTCCTGGTTGATGAACGACATGAACTGTCCGCGGGCCGACTGGCGCTGGGCGTGCTCGAGGCGTCGCTTGAGGAGCGCCTCGACCAACTCCCGGAATTCGTCAGGATTTTCGAGCCCGAACATGCCGAGGAATTCCTTGTCAAGTTCCGGCATTGGAACCTCGAGAACCTGCTCGATCGTCAGGAAGCCCTTGACTGTTTGGCCGCGCAACTCCTGAACGGACAGTGATTGCTGGAGGACGATATCCACCTCAACGGAGTCGCCGGCCTTCTTGCCCACGACATGCTCGGAGAACTTGGGTGCGACGCCGTCCTTGAAAGCAAGCTGGCCATCCACGCGGAACTGGTGGGACTTGATCATCCCGATCTGCTGGTCGCCAAACTTCACAGGGCCCGAAAGGACAACCATGTCCTCAAGCGCGACGGCGCCTTCCTTGGGCTTGGGTTCGCCGTAGGTGGCCAGTATGCGCCGTTCCTCGCGGCCGATTTCCTCGGCTGAGTAGTGGTGAACGGGTTTCTTGAGCTTGAGGCCCTTGTATTCGGGCATGTTGAACTCGGGGCGAACTTCAACCTCGAACTCGTAGATGAAGTTGCCTTCCGTGGGAATCTCGATGCGGTTGGGATCGAGGTTGGGAGGGCTGATCGGGTTGAGTTTCTTCTCCTCGGACATCTGCTCAAGGCTTTGGAACAGCAACTCATTCTTGAGTTGCTCGGAGATTTCCTTGCGGTAGCGGTTTTCGATGAGCCGCCTGGGTGCCCGACCGGGTCGGAACCCGTTCACTTGGGCATCTCCCGCCAGTTCCTGAAGCTTGGTTTCGAATCGTTCCTTGATCTCGACGGCCTCGACGGTGACGGTGATGTGCTTCTTGCACGGTCCGGCGTCACGAACATCGACTGTTTGGCGAATGGAGGCTTTTTTCTCGGCCGTGGCGGTGGCGCTTGCGGTTTCCGTTTCCGTCATTGTCTCGGTTTCCTGAAAATCATGGTCGGATTCGCCCGGATCATTGAATTTCGTTGACCGAGGGCAAAACGATAGTGTAGGGGTTGAGGCTTTGCGGGAAAAGGGCACCCTGATCAGCGGGCCGTTCCATCCGGAAATGCAAAAGGTCCGGGCAACAACCCGGACCTCGCATGAATCAAGAGCGGGTGATGGGACTTGAACCCACGACAACCACGTTGGCAACGTGGCGCTCTACCACTGAGCTACACCCGCCTCACGCCGGAGGCGACAAAAAAGACCATACAGGTTCGGCCCGTCACCCCGCAAGCCCGTCTGCCATTATGCCGGCAAGGTGATTCCGCTACACCTATCCATGCCGGCAGCCGTGGCTTTCACAGCTGTGCCAGCCCATTCACAAAGGCATCATGATTCTTCCATATTTGCTGATAATCTCTGCCTACCTTATCGGGTCGGTGCCATTCGGTTTCCTTGCGGGTTGGTTCAAGGGAGTCGACCTGCGCGCCGCGGGCAGCGGCAACATCGGAGCCACGAATGCCGGCCGCGTGCTTGGGAAATGGTGGGGATACGGTGTTTTCGCGCTGGATTTCCTGAAAGGCGCCACGGGCGTGGCGCTCGGGCGCCTTGCTGAAAATGGAGCCTGGCCAGACGGCTTGGCATCTGTCGCCTGTGGCTCAGCCGCTTTCCTCGGCCACATTTTTCCGATCTACCTGGCCTTCAGGGGCGGCAAGGGTGTCGCCACGGGCGCCGGCATGATGGCCTGCCTCGTTCCCGGACCTTTCCTGTGTTCGCTGCTCGCCTGGGTGCTGACTGTTCTGGCGACGCGGATGATCTCGGCCGGTTCGGTTGTCGCGGCGGCTGTGCTCATGGGTTGGGCCACCTGGATGTTCAAGACCAGCGGATTCGGATTGGTGCCGGGCGCGGTTTGGCTGGCGGGGTTCCTGGTGATCGTCAAGCACACGGGCAACATGGTTCGGATCCTCAAGGGAACGGAAAACCGTCTGCCCGATGGCTTTCTTTTCCGGGTGGTGCCTGGAAGGATCGCGCTGGCAACCGGTTC
>JAGWVO010000469.1 GCA_018970845.1 Planctomycetota bacterium | reverse complement strand
GGGTGCCCAGGCGATTCATGACGCGGGGTTGCTCCACCTCGACATCAAGCCCTCGAACATTTTCCTGACCGTGGCCGGCACCCCGAAGATCGGTGATTTCGGACTTGCCAGGTTGATGGATTCCCGGGGGCTTGCCCGCGTTGACGTGGTTGCCGGGACTCCCGGCCACATGGCGCCCGAGCAGGCCGAACCCCAGGCCGACCTGGGCCCCGCGGCCGATGTCCACGGCCTCGGTGCGCTGCTTTACAACCTGCTGACAGGAAGGCCTCCCAGGCCGGCGCGCTCCTCCGCCGACGGCCAACCGATGACGATTTCCCGAAGGGCCTCCCTCCCCGTTCCGCCTCCGTCCCTGCTCAGGCAGGGTATTCCGGGGGATGTCGAGGAGCTCATCATGTCGAGCCTGGAAATCTCCCCGGGCCTCAGGCCGCCCACGGCGCGCGCCTTCGCGGAATCGCTCGAGGGGTGCCTCGGCCGGGCGGGGATACCGTTCGAGAAGGCGGAATTCGCGGCGCCTGAAAGGTGGGAGGACGCCCCGTTCGGCGACGGATTGGCGTTCGCCGTGTTCCGCAAGGATCTGCGGGGCCGGTACCTTCATGCCAATGAGGCGTTTTGCCAGGCCCTGGGCAGGACCCGCGCCGGCCTCGTCGGGGCGACGGATTCCGAGCTTTACCCGCCCGACCTGGCGGCCCGTTACCGCTCCCACGAGCGGCAGGTCATCCAGACCCAGGAGGTTCACGAGGACATCGAGGAGCACCTGACATCGGCATGCGCTCCCCAGTGCAGGTGCCGCCTGAGGGGCGAGCATTCGCATGAGTATGAGGATCGCCAATATATCCAGAGTTTCCTTTCGCCGCTCAGGGATTCCGAGGGTGTCGTCACCGGCCTCCAGGGGCTGTTCTTCAATGTGACTCCGCTCAAGCAGGCCGAGCGTCGCTCCCGGCTCGCCGCCGAGAAGCTCGAGCAGGCCAACGCCGGGCTCCGCCGGAGCAACATGGAACTGGCCCATTTCGCCGGAATGATCTCCCACGACCTCCAGGCCCCCCTCGGCACCGTCCACGGGTTGGTTGAAAGGGTGATGTCGCGTGAGGGTGGAGGGATGGGCGCCGGTTCGCGGCAGGCCCTTGTCCATGCCCTGGAAAGCCTCGACAGGATGAGGCGGATGGTTTCCGACCTGCTTCGCATCTCCAGGGTGAGAAACGCCGAGCGTCCGCAGGAGGTGGTCGACAGCCGCATGGCTTGCGCGCAGGCTCTCGCCAACCTCCGGGGGGAACTCGAGTCGCGGGGGGCGCAGGTTTATCTCGGGCCGCTGCCCGAGGTCCTTGGAAGGTTCACCCTTGTGATGCAGTTGTTCCAGAACCTCGTGCACAACGCCCTGAAGTTCACCTTGGACAAGGTGCCGCTGGTGCGTGTCGGCTGGAAAAGGGAGGGGCGGATGGCCCGTTTCTCCGTGCGGGACAACGGGCCGGGAATCGCGGCGGGCCAGGAGGAGAGGATCTTCGAGATCTACGAGCGGGGAGAGCGATCCCGCCACCTTCCGGGTTCGGGCCTTGGATTGGCCCTGTGCCGCAGGATTGTCGAACAGGAGGGGGGCCGGATCTGGGCCGAATCGGATCCCGGGTCTGGAGCCTCGCTACACTTCACCTTGCCGCTGGCCAACCCGGCCGCGGCACCGCGGGAGTCGAACCCTTGAGCAGCGCCGCCATCAATGTGACCAAGCCCCAGGGCATCCTCAGGATCCTGGTCGTCGAGGACAACCAGGCCGACGCCTTCCTCATTTGCGCGATGCTGGAGGATGCCAAGTCGATTCCCTTCGAGACCACGGTGGCTGGAACCCTTTCCGAGGGGCTGGAGATGCTGGCTGCCAAGCGGTTCCATGCCGTCATCCTCGACCTCGCGCTTCCCGACAGCCGGGGGCTCGACACCTTCCGTCGGGTCAGGCAGGGATATCCTTCCATGCCCGTCCTGCTTCTCACGGGGATGGATGACGAAACGCTGGCCATGCAGGCGGTGACCGAGGGAGCCCAGGAGTTCCTGGTGAAGGGACAGGTTTCCGAGAGGCGGCTCGTGCAGGCCCTCAACCATGCCGTCGGCAGGCAGGCCCGCCTCAGCCGGGTCGAGCGGGCCCTGCGGAACACCAGGGAGGAGCAGCTGGTTGTCAGTCAGGTGGCCAGGCACCTGCTGCCGACGGACAGGCCCGTCATCCCGGGGTGGGATGTCGCCGGCGCGAGCATACCAGTGGGCTATAGCGGCGGTGACCTCCTTGACTGGTTTCCAACCTCCCCGGGCAAGTGGCGTGTCGCCATTGGAGACGCCACGGGGCACGGCGTGGGTCCGAGCCTCATCATGGCGACCACCCGCGCCTACCTGAGAGCGTTCAGCGGCGAGGGAGTTCCGTTGGACGAGACGCTGCGGCTCACCAACAGGGAACTGTGCCGCGACCTGGCCGAGCGCTGGAATGTCACGCTGTTCCTCGCGGAAATCGACACGTCGGACGGTTCGCTGTCCTACGCATCGGCCGGGCACCTGCCGGCGATCCTTCTTGACGGACATGGCGCGGAAAAGGGCAGGTTCTTCTCAACCGGCCTGCCGTTGGGCATTTTTCCCGACAGCGACTACAACGCCGAAAGGATAGGCGTCTCAAAACCCGGCGACCTTCTGCTGCAGGTTACCGACGGCGTCGTGGATTCGCGCCAAGGAGCATCCTTTTTTGGGCTTGAAGGGGCCGCCAAGGCCGCCCGGAAGGCCATAAGCGAGTCGGCGGATGTCGTCGTCGGCCGGGTGTTCAGCGCCGTTTCCGATTTCAATGCCGCCGCCGGGAACGCTTCCGAGGATGACACGACCGTGCTCGTGGTGCGGC
>JAGWVO010000468.1 GCA_018970845.1 Planctomycetota bacterium | reverse complement strand
CACCGGCTTCGCGGAAGGCGACCACACGGCGCCTGATATCATCCAAATCGGAGGCATCCGTGCGCGCCACCACAAAAAGCTCACTGCGGCAGGCCAGCACGGCCCTCAGCTTTTCGAGGTAATCCTCCAATGGAAGGATTTGTTTCCAGTCCAAGTGGCCGCACCGGCGCGGACGCGCCTGATCTTCCAAGATGATTCCCGATGCACCACTAACCTCCAACGATTTTGCCACGTGGCAGGCGACCCCGGTATCGCAATACCCGTCATCCATATCCACCAACAAATGCTGGGATGGCAGCACGGCCCGAACCCGGCGGACAAAGTCCAGCAGGTCCGACCAAGCAATGAATCCAGAGTCGGGAAGCCCATAGTGACTTGCCGAAAATCCGAATCCGCTGATGAACAAGGCTTCGTTTGTCTCCGCCGCGAGCGTGGCGCTGAACACATCATAGACCCCGATAAATGGAATGACATCGCCCTGCCTCGTGCGCCGCCGCAATAACTCTCCTTTGGTTTCCATCATCGTAATTTCAATCAAGCAGTTTCGCCCGCTCCTCGGGGCTCAGCCCCTCCAGAATCTTTGCCAAGGCATCGACTTCCATTTCTGATTGGATGCGTTCCAATTCGGAAGCGAGCGATGAAGGCGTTGGCCAACGAAAAATCAGGAGTGCGGCCAGCTCCATCGAAAGGCTTTGACTCAATCGAGCCAGCGCCTGCATGGCGCGCAGGGAGTCTCCGCCAAGCATAAAGAAATTATCGTGCCTCCCAACCATAGGGCAACCCAGCACTTCACTGAACACATCCACCACCCGCTTTTCCATCGGGGTTGCCGGCGCTTCATAATCGATCTGCAGAAAACCCTTCAGTTTTCCGGCCAAACCAATGCGCTGGATTTTACCCGTCGGCCCACGCGGGATGTCCGTCACGATGACAATACGGCTCGGCGTCTTGAACGCAGGCAGTCGATCCAGAGCAAATCCCCTCAATTCCACCTCCGTGCAGTCCATTCCTGCATGCAAGACAACGGCGGCGGCCAAGTCCTCGCCCAGCGAAGGGTGGGGCACGGCAAATGCCACGGCCTGCCTCACCATGGGATGAGTCAACAGCACTTCATCAATCTCGCGAGGAGACAATTTTTCGCCGCCGCGGTTGATCTGTTCCTTGAGTCTTCCACTGATGAAAAGGTATCCATCCGGATCGAGGTAACCTTGGTCGCCGGTGCGCAACCATCCACGGTGGAATGCTTGGGCGTTGGCCTCGGAATTGCCATGGTAACCAAGGGTGACATTGGCCCCGCGGATGGCGATTTCTCCGGCTGCCCCAGCGTGCACAAAACCTCCCGCCTCATCAAGAATGGCGACTCCCGGTCCTGCGGGAAGCCCCACAGAACCGGGCTTCCGCACACGCGGAGGAAGGGGATTGCTGGCTATCTGGTGAGCGGCCTCCGTCATTCCGTAGGACTCGATCACCGGCACCCGGAAGGTTTTTTCCAGGTCCTCCATCACCGAAGGCGGTAGTGCGGCCGATGACGACCGTATGAATCGAAGCGTGCTACCGGCACAGGTCCGGCTTTGCTCCTGCAAATGCGCCAAGATCGCCTGATGCATCGTTGGCACGGCGGAATACCATGTCGGTTTCCAGGCTTCCAGCCAACCGGGAAACTGGCCCGCGTCAAACGCCCGGGTGCAAAACGTGCCTCCGCCCGCCGCCAGTGGGGCCAAGACGCAAGCCACCAATCCGTGGATGTGGAAAAGAGGCATGACATTGAGGCAGGTGTCCCTTTCTGACAGATCCAAGTTCCTGGCAATGTTGCAGGCGGATGTGCACAGGTTCCCATGGGTGAGCGGAACCATCTTCGGGCGGGAGGTCGTGCCGGATGTGTGCAGGACCAAGGCCACCTCGTCCGCCATCGCCATGCCCAGCTGTGACACAAACACCTGGGTGGCGCCGGAGAGGTCGAGCCCCCCATCCGAGCTGACAATCAGTTCGATGAGAGGCACCCCCAGCGAAGCGGCTGCCGCCCGTGCCGGAGTGGCGTCGCCCGCCATCACGATCAGGGCCCGCGCCTCCAAATCCCCGAGGTAAAATGCAAATTCCTTCTCCAAATAGGCGGGATTCAGGGGGGCAGCGGTCGCTCCACAAGCGACCCCCAGGAACGCGACAGCCAGTTCCGGCCCTTGGGGTAAAACGACAGCGACCTTGTCACCCCGGCCAATGCCAAGGCGATTGAGTTGATCGACCATCCGAAGGACCTGCTCCCACAGGTGCCGGTGGTTAAAAACCTCGACGCCTTCGCTGAGAATGGCTTGACGGGACGCAAAACGGCTCGCGTTCTCCGCGAGCAAAGCGGAAATGGAAGAGTGAGGTTGCGTCACGAAATGGGTGAACGGGCGGATTGAAAGTTACGAAATTCAAGATTCGAACATGCCAAGCAGAGCGGTCTTTCAACAAGCTGCTTTTTGGTTTGGATGAACGGGCTGGAGGCAGGATTCATTTGGGCAGAATGAGTCGCTGAGTTGTTGGAAAGTCAACGGAAGCGGAGCAAAAAAGAACCACTCCGCTGAATTCCAAAGCCCACGCATCAGGCGCAAAAAGCATAGGGGCCCGGAGGAGGTGCGGAATAGAAACTGCCCTGTTCAAGGTCGACGCTTGCTTGGCCGGACGATGCCCGCGAAACCCGGGAGCGAGAGCCTCAGGATCGCCGGCGGCGTTTGACGCCGAGCATGGCGAGGTTGCGCTTAAGGACGGCTTCGAGTCCGGCGGCTTCCTCGTCGCTCATGTTGGCGCTGTTGGCCAAGGCGGTCTGGGCGCGTTCGATGGCTTTGGCCACCGCGTCTTCGTCGATCTCGCTCTCGCGCGCGACCATGTCGGTCA
>JAGWVO010000024.1 GCA_018970845.1 Planctomycetota bacterium | reverse complement strand
TCCCATCGCATCCGGACCGGAGGGTTTCACGCCCAGGATTCGAGCCAACGGGCGGGTGGAATCGACTTCAAGCAGAACATCGGGTGGCGTGTTGGGTCCTGGCGGCGGGTCGCCTCCACCGCTTCCATTGACGGCATGGACGATCAGGCCGAAGACGCCCTCCCCGGGAAGGTCGACAATCGCCGGACTGATCATGTCCGAATCCTCACCCTTGCGGGCCCAGGTTTTTCCACCATCGCTGGTGATCCAGATTTCCACCTTGCTGACGCCGCTGGGGCCAACGCCCTCGATCTTGTATTCGAGGGTCGTCCGTGGCGAATTGATGAGCTTGGGGGCATCGGCGCGCGGAGCGATCGGTGCCGGAACGGGTGCGAATCCCCCGGCTTGCGCCAAGGATGGAAACGCCCGATCCGTGACTGGCGTCATGGCCGCAACGGCGGGCGGAGGATTACCAATGGAAAGTTCAGCGGTCGCGGTGTTGCCGGAAAGATCGGAGGCATGGGCGCGCAAACGGCAGTGCTCCCCCGCCGGAACCGGATAATGGCGCGGATGTCCGTCGATCGCCTGCAATTCTTTCCATGGCTTGGAACCTTCCCGGATTTCGACACGAATGGACGAAGTGTCGAGATGCCTGTCATCGCATGCCAGGTGCGCCACCAATTCGCTGCCCATGGTCTTGGGCGACAGTTCCACCAGGGGCGCCTGGGTGTCAACCACCACCTTCAGGGCCGCGGGCATGGAAGCGGTATCCGCGGGGTTCAGCCTCCCCTGCCTGTCGGCGGTGACGATGTTGAACCAGTACTCCCCGTCCGAGGGAACCATGAACCTGAACTTTCCGGCGGAGGGCTCAAGCGAGTCATGCCGACGCCAGGCCTCGCCCGGAGTGCGGACGAACAAGTGGACTTGGGAAACATGGGATTTCTCGGATTCGGTCAGGTTGAAAGGCAGGATGAATTCACGATTGCGGCTGAAGCGCCTACCGTCCTTGCCCCCGTCCTCGGGCGGTTTTTCCTGCTTGCGGCCTCCAAACGGGAAAAGAACCGGTGGCGCCGACCAGGCATGTGGCGACACAACACCGGCCATGCCGATGCCGAGGACGAGGCGCCAAGCCAATCGGACGGTCCTTGACGCGGATGGTCTCTTCATTCCGATGGTCCTCCGGTTCCGGTTCTTGGGGCGCGCGAGGTTTCCTGCGGCGGTTCATCCCGCCCGATTCCAACCAGAAATTCCACCGACTTGCGGGTTTTCGTGGTGACATTTCCGTCGGATTGCTCAATTTCAACCGAAAGCGAGTGCTGGCCAGGGCTTAGCCTTGGAGGCAGGTGGAAGCACAGCGTCAGCCATTGGCGGTTGGCTTCATCCGCCTTGCGCACGGCCTTGGCGGGAAAACTCATGGTTTGCCTGACCGAAAGGCGGTCGCGCAATTCGGTACGGACGGAAAATGAGCATTCCTCGGATCCTTCCCGGAACTGGAACTTGAGGTGCTCGACCTCGACAAGGGCCAGCATCCTGTCACCCGGTTCATCGCCCCTGCCGGGCCTGTAGGCGTGGCCCGCCGGCCAAAGTTCGCAATTTCCACGCGGATCGACCGACCTGGCGAGAACCAGGCGGGAAATACGGGTCGATTGCCTTTCATCAAGCCGCCTTGCCAGCTCGCGCAGCCGGCGGGCCAAGCCCGCCGCGTCGGCCTGGTCAAGGCCGGTGGAGTCGGACTCCTCCAGTCGAGACACCAGACTGGCGATCGATTCGTTTGGTTTTGGATTTTGGGACCGAAACGCAGCGACAGGATCGAGTTCCACCTTGCGGACAGGCTGGAAAAGCTGGTCGGCCACGGGCAGGACGGGCGGCGGCGACTGGGCCGCCACAGTCGTGGCCCATCCCGCGAAAGCCAACATCGCGGCCATGCGTGACAATCCAATTACCGAGTGGCAAGACAAGGCGCATTCCCTCCCTGGCGGGTGCGTATGCCCGGGAGGGTTTTGGGAATCAATCGCAACTGTCGATCGGGATCAAAGCCAGAGGCGCAACCTGTCGGCGAGAGTGGGGGGAATTTTCGACTCGACGGACTTGCGAATCTCATCGGGCAGGTAGCGGGTGCTGGCATGCCCGCAGATGACAAGTTCATTCTTGAACAGGTCGGCGCGGTCCACGAAATCATCAAGGTGCATATGTCCGAACTTGTGCACCTTGCTTCTTTTGTGGCCGGGCCGGACGAAGCTCATTTCGGTGATGAGAATCTTGGCCTGAAAAAACACCGGGTTGTTGTCGAAGCCGTCGGGATTGGTGTCTCCGGTGTAGGCCAGCAAGGGGGAGCGGACTTCGCTGGTGATTTCCACTCCCTGGAATTTCAGGTCGCGAATCTGGGGGCCGGGCAATCCGAGGAACTCCTCCTTGAGTTTCATTTTCCTTTCCCAAACCACGAATCCCAGCGATGGGATCGTGTGGCTTGTGGCCAAGGTGGTGATCACATGATCCCGGGAGAGCGTGATTTCCTGACCGGCTTCCATGCCCCGCAGGTCGCAAAGCATCCGGCACCTGTCGAGCCTTTGCACGACCAGCAGCAGTCTTCTCAGGTCATCGATCGCGTAGGCCGGCGCGTAAACCACCGGGGGATCCATCTTCATCATCCGCCGCCTGGCGACATATTGCGGCAGCGAGACCATGTGGTCGATATGCACATGGCTTACAAACCATGTGGGCGTGCCCATGAATTCCCATGGCTGTCCGCCAAGATCGAATCCAAGCTTGAGTTCCGGCACGCGCCAGTAGGTCTGGACGGCGGCCCGGGAATAGCCCTCGATCGTCAGCCCGGCGTGTTGCATCGCCAGAACCGGAGCGTTGTCTACCATGCCCTAGGATATGCCCGCCCTGTGGTGCTTCCCGGTCCAAACGGCCACTATAAAGGGTCATTGTCGAAGCCACCATGCGACATGGAGCGCGATTGCAGGCATGATCCTCGAAGGGATCGTCAGTTCGGAAGGTGAGGATGGCGCGCCGCACGCGGCGCCCATGGGGCCCCGCATGCCTTCCCGGCCGCCTTGGAAAACTTTCGAACTGAGACCGTTCACCAGTTCCACCACCTGGGCCAACTTGTGCCGCATTCCCCGGGGAGTGCTGCATGTCACGGATGATCCGCTGGTTTTGGCGCGTTCAGCCCTGGGGATGCCCTTGGGGCCCTGGAACCCCGCCTGCCACATTGCCGGTTGGCGCCTCGCCGACGCCTGCCGCTGGATCGAGTTTGAAATCGTCGAAACCAGTTGCGAGGGGCCACGCGGCCTGATGGCGGCGAAGGTTGTCGCCGAGGAATCCGGCAGGCCGTTTTTCGGATTCAACCGGGCGAACCATGCCGTTCTGGAAGCCGCGATCCTTGCGACCCGGCTTCACCTGATCCCGGCCAAGGAAATCTTCTTGGAAATCGAAAGGCTGAGGCCGCTTGTCGTGAAAACGGGCGGCGAGGCTCACCACCAGGCATTCGCCCTCATCGAACAGGCGTGTCGCGGGGCGACCGTGGCATGAATTCGGTTCGCGTTCAGACGGGAGCACGATTGCACTGGGGCTTGTTCCGCCCCTCCGGGCCCCCTGGCGACACGCTTTTCGGCGGCGTTGGGCTGATGGTGACCGAACCGGGAACCATGGTGAAGGCGACCCGACGGGAAGTCGGCCGCCATGGTTCCGCGCGGTTTGGAACCTTGTCGGAGCGATTCGGGTGCCGGGACATCGAGTTGGAATTGGAAGCGGCACCGCCCGCGCATGCCGGATTTGGCAGCGGCACCCAATCAGCGCTGGCTGCGGCATGGGCCGTCGCGCGGTTGTCGGGCCAATCCGAGGATCCCGCCGCACTCATGGCCGCGAGTGGTCGCGGCAAACGATCGGCGATCGGTTGCCACGGCTTCTTTCAAGGTGGCCTTTTGCTGGACGACGGCAAGCGGCGCGATTCGGCAGGGGTGGCGCCTTTGCTTGATCGGGTTGACTTGCCCGATGAATGGCGGGTTGTTGTGGTGCTTCCCGAGGAGCCCGGCGAATGGCATGGCCGCAGGGAGGTCGAGGCCTTCATGTCCCTCCCGGGACGCGATGACCTTGCCCATGAGCTTCGCCGCATGGCCGGCGCCGACTTGCTGCCCGCGGCGCGGGCCGGCGACTTCCGTTCGCTCGGGCCGATCGTTCACAGGTTCAACACGATGGCCGGGCAGGCTTTTTCTTCCGTCCAGGGAGGGGTTTTCGCCTCGCCACGCATCGCCGAAACGGTGCATGCGATTCGGGCCTGGGGAATCGAGGGTGTCGGACAAAGCAGTTGGGGGCCGGCCGTGTTCGCGCTGTGCCGCGATTCGAACCAGGCTTCATGGCTGGCAGGGAAACTTGCGAATATCCATAACCATGGCCTGTGGGAGTCCAAGCCTTCCCGGCATGGCGCCTTGCTGAACGATGGGGCCCGGACACCATAGGAATGCCGGTATGGCGCATCAGCCGGGAGGGAACATGTCCCCCGAGGTCATTGCTTCTGGCAAGTTCAGGTTTCAAGTCAGGGCTTGCGCGATCGGCGCGCTGGCCGCCAGCTTGGCCATTCTGCTGGTTGCCGACCCTTATCTTCCCCACGCGGTTCGTTCGCTCGCGGGTTTGGCTGGAATCCTGGCGGCGTTTTTCGCGTTGAGCGCCGCGCCTGAGAGGGTGCCTTGGCGCACCCTCGGGGCGGGTTTGCTGATCCAGGCGGCGCTGGCATGGGCGGTCGTGGGTTTCCGGGTGGGAGACAGGCGCCCCGGTATGGAACTCTTCCAGGCCGTGGGCCATGGAGTGGAGGGACTCCTTGGTTTTTCCGCCGAGGGCGGGAGGATGGTTTTTGGAATCCTTGCCGACCCGGCGAAGTTTGAAAAAACGGTGGGAAAGGGCGAGGGTTTCATCTTCGCCTTCAACGCGTTGCCCACCCTTGTTTTCATTTCCGCCCTTTCCGCCGCCCTTTACCAATGGGGAGTCCTCCAGGTGGTGGTGGGCGGGGTCGGCACCGTGATTCGGCGGTTGATGGGCACGACGGGGCCGGAGACATTCGGTTGCTGCGCCACCGTCTTCATCGGGCAGACGGAGGCTCCTTTGGTGGTGAAGCCGTTCCTGTCCCGCATGAGCCCATCGGAAATGCTGGCGCTCATGGCGGGCGGCATGGCCGCGATGTCGGGCGCCATGATGGCCGTCTATATCGGGATGGGCGCCGACCCCGTCGGCGTCCTGGCGGCAAGCGTGATGGCGGCCCCGTGCAGCCTCTACCTGTCGAAGATCCTCATGCCTGAACCGGAAAGGGAGGCTTCCGAGGAACTTGAGGCCTGGCGCGTTCCCAAGATCCATCACGGCATTCTTGACGCCCTCACGGGCGGCGCCTCCGAAGGCATGATGCTGGCCTTGCATGTCGCCGCCATGCTGATCGCCTTTTTGGCTCTGATCGCGATGCTCAAAAGCGCTCTTGAGGCATGCATGCCCGGCGCCAGCCTCGATGACGGGGTGGCCTGGGCGTTCCGTCCCGTGGCCTTGTTGGCTGGCTTTTCCGGGGACGAGGCGAACCTTGCCGGCAGGCTGCTGGGCAAAAAGTTGATCGCGAATGAATTCATCGCCTACGGAGACCTGACCACCGATCCGGCCTTCAAGGAGGCAGGGGACCGGTTCCGCGCGATGGCGGCTTGCGCCGTCAGCGGCTTTGCCAATCTTGGCTCGATGGGCATCCAGATTGGTTGCATCGGCGCGCTGGTGCCCGAACGAAGGGAGTTGCTGGCGAGACTGGCCCCCCGCGCGCTACTGGCCGGGTTCGCCGCGGCCTTGGTCAGCACCAACCTTTTGTCCCTATTCCGGGCCTGAAAACGAGAGGAGACATTCCGTGCACGAGCCTCAATGGACCGAGCTTCATGAGACCGCGCTCGCGATGGCCTGGCGGGCGCGGTCTCATGCATGGGCGCCCTACTCGGGTTTCAAGGTCGGGTGCGCCCTTTTGTTTCCAGGCGGAGAAATCGTGCCGGGCTGCAATGTGGAAAATGCCAGCTACGGCCTGACCCAATGCGCCGAGAGGTGCGCGGTTTGCGCCGCGGTGGCCCGCGGCCTTCTCGGATTCACGGATGCGATCGTGGTCACCGACCTCGAAAAGCCCGCCCCGCCCTGCGGGGCATGCCGGCAGGTCTTGTTCGAGTTTTCCCCGGGGGCGACGGTTTGGCTGGTTGGATCGGGCGGTATGAAAAGCCGGCACATCGTGAGTGAATTGCTGCCGGAGGCTTTCAGGTTCGATGGGCCCGGGCGATAACGATCGGCAATTCAGCAAGGCTCGAATTCGAGAAGCAGGGTCTCGAACCGGGGATCCCGCCTCAGGTTGTCGAGGTCGTGATCCTCGCGGATGTACCTGAAGTCGCGGTAACCGATTTCCAAGGCTTTGCGAAGGCATTCGATGGCCTGGTCGCATCGGTCGAGGAGCGCGTAGCTGCAGGCGAGGTTGTAGTGGGAGAGCGGGTCATGGCGCCTGAGTTGCACGAGGCGCTTGTCCACGACAAGGCCTTCGGCGTAGCGGCCCTTGAGGGTCAGTAGGTTGCCCACGACCCTGAGCACATCCACATAATCGGGCATGTGGTGGAGAATGGAGACATAAAATTCCAATTCAAAGTCTGTCTGCTGGACGGAACCCTGGGGTTGCGAGGATCCGGATGGAGATTTGATCGGCTTTCCACCAAGTGCCATGAGAGGGGGTTCCTAGCGTTTGGGGTGGGGCCTGACGGGGTTGCCACGACCCGGGGCCTGCCATGGGCATCCGGGCCGTGACAAGGAAATCACTCCTCGTCGTCTTCTTCTTCCTCTTCATCGTCGTCATCGAAGTCGTCATCGTCGTCGTCGAGGTCTTCGTCATCGTCGAAGTCCTCCTCTTCCTCGTCGAGGTCGTCGTCGAAATCATCCTCGAAGTCATCGTCGTCCTCGAAGTCGTCGTCGTCATCTTCATCTTCGTCATCATCGTCATCCTCCTCGTCGTCATCGGCGGAGAGGATGGGCGCAAGGGGAGAGATGCCTGCGGGAAGCGGGAAATCCAGTGTGGCGGAATGCGTGGGCGCATCGCCAATTCCATGAAGCCAGTTCCTGCCGAGCATGCTGAATTCCTCGTCGTTCCTAGAGACAGTATCGGGTGGATCCTCAAAAAACCCCCCGTGCCATTACCTATGTCCCCAAAAGGGTTCGCCAAGGGGCAAACCGGGCTGCTAATGCATGGTTAATCTTGGCGACAAGGCTTTCCAATTGCTAGCCCCTTTGCAAAAGGAAAAATCCTCAAAATTGGATCCGGTTGCGAAATGCGGGAATGGGACATGGTCCGGAGCGCTCCAAGGTATCCGTTCCGGGCGCCGTGATGCGGTATGATTCGTCCAGATGAAGGGGTGGGCGCGCGTCGGAAATCGTTGCGAGCCCGATTGTTCGGGGAAAAAGGATGGCTGGCCAGACAGCTTCGCCGATGGTCGGGGTGGTCATGGGTTCCCGATCCGACTGGGAAACCATGAGGCATGCCGTCGAGGTGCTCAGGGAACTGGAGATTCCGGTCGAGGCGCGGGTTGTGTCGGCCCACAGGACTCCCGACCTGCTTTTCGAGTACGCCGAAGGCGCGTCGGCGCGCGGCATCAGGGTCATCATCGCCGGTGCCGGTGGCGCCGCCCACCTTCCGGGAATGCTCGCGAGCAAGACCTGGGTGCCGGTGCTGGGAGTTCCGGTCCAGTCACAAGCGCTTTCGGGCATGGATTCCCTGCTTTCCATCGTCCAAATGCCCGCCGGCGTGCCGGTTGGGACGCTGGCCATCGGCAAGGCCGGCGCCATCAACGCGGGATTGTTGGCGGCCGCCTGCCTGGCGGGGACCGATCCGGCACTGGCTTCCAGGCTCGCCGCATGGCGCTCGCGCCGGACGAGGGAAGTGCTTGACCATCCGGATCCGGAACAGGCATGAAACGAATCGGGATTGTCGGCGGAGGGCAGTTGGCCCGCATGCTGGCCCTTGCGGGCCGCCCGCTGGGTCTGGAATTCTCGGCGATTGATCCCGCGCCGGACGCGTGCGCGGGTGCCGTGGCGAGGTTGATCGTGGCCGAGTACGGCGATGCCTCGGCGCTCGCCCGCCTTGCCGTTGAATGCGATGTCGTGACTTACGAGTTCGAGAACCTTTCCGCCAACGCGCTTGACGGCCTTTCCGCGGCCGTGCCGGTTCGACCCGGAACCCGATCGCTGCTGACCTCGCAGGACAGGCTTGTGGAAAAGAGCCTTTTCGGATCGATCGGCCTGCCGACGGCGCCGCATCGCCCCGTGGACAATCCGGCTGACTTGGATAAAGCCCTGCGGACGCTGGGATGTCCCGCCATCCTCAAGACAAGGAGACTTGGCTACGACGGCAAGGGCCAGGCGCTCATCCGCGCGCCCGAAGATGCCCGAAAGGCCTGGGCCTCGGTCGCGGGAGACCGTTCGAATTCAGAACTGATCCTGGAGGGTTTCGTCCGCTTCAAGTCGGAGGTTTCACAAATTTCCTGCCGGGGCGCCGATGGTTCGCTGGTGCATTACCCGCTTGCGGAAAATGTGCATGCCGGAGGGATTCTCAGGAGGTCGATTCCATTATCGCCGACCGTCGCGGCGCCTTGGGCGGCCCCGGCCAGGGCGGCCATGGAGCGGTTGATGCTTGAGTTGGGCCATGTGGGAATCCTGTGCATTGAGTTTTTCGTCACAGCTGACGGATTGGTCGCCAACGAAATGGCGCCGCGCGTCCACAATTCGGGACACTGGAGCTTGGATGGCGGTGGAGTGAGCCAGTTTGAAAACCATGTCCGGGCCGTTGCCGGGCTACCCTTGGGCAACCCTGAACCGTCCAGGCCCGTGTTGATGGTGAACCTGATCGGTTCCATGCCCGATCCCATCAAGGTGCTCAGCCTGCCGTTTGTCCGCCTGCACGACTACGCAAAAGAACCCCGTAGCGGAAGAAAGGTCGGACACCTCAACATCCTGCCCCCGCCCGGCGCGGACCCACGCGCCTGCCTGGCCGCCGTGGCCCCGTTGGTTTCGGAGGAGACAAGGGCGGCCATGCTGGGCCCCATTCCCGGGGAAGCCTGATTTTCGCGGAACGCGCCGTCTTTCGGTTCTTTCTTGTCGTTGTTTCAATCCGGTTCGGTGGTTGACCTCCCAAGCCGATGGGTTAGCCTCCGGACTGTTCAAGCCGTCAATCAACCCGACCGGAGCGGGCGATGTCCCAAGCCATCATTGTTTCCTTCGCGCTGTCATGGGCCGTTGCCGGCGCGGATCCCGCGCCGATCGAACCCAAGGCCGACTCGCTGAAGTCGTGGTTGCTGGCGCGAATCGACGCCGCCGACAAGGTCCGGTCCACCCGGGTCGCCTCCATCAAGACCGCTGAGGCCCTGCAACTCCGCCAGAAGGAATTGCGCAAGGCGTTTGTCGGGGCGATCGGAGGATTTCCTGAAAGGACGCCGCTCAATTCCCAGGTTCTTGGCGTGATTCGACGCGATGGGTACAGGATTGAGAAAATCCTGTTTGAGTCGCGACCCGGTTTCCATGTGACGGCGGCCCTGTTTCTTCCGGACAGTGGGCGCTTTCCCGCGCCCTGGCCAGGGGTGGCGATCGCGTGCGGGCATTCCATCAATGGAAAGGCCATGGAGGCTTACCAACGGGGTTCGGCCCTGACGGCCTTGAACGGCATGGCCGCCCTGATCTTTGACCCGATCGAGCAGGGCGAACGGGGAAGGGGCAGCACCCGGGGGCACAACGCCATCGGGTTGCCCGCCACCTTGCTGGGTGCCAACACCGCCCAGATCGAAATATGGGATGGCATGCGCGCCATCGATTACCTGCAATCGCGGCAGGATATCCGCAAAGACCAGATCGGATTCATGGGGAACTCAGGTGGCGGAACCCAAACGGCCTACATGATGGCCCTTGAGGACAGGATCAAGGCCGCCGCTCCGGCCTGCTACATCACGAAACTGCCGCGCGTGGCCCGGGCCATCGGTCCCCAGGATGCCGAGCAAAACATCTTCGGCCAGTTGAAATGGGGCATGGATCATCCCGATTACATCAGCATGCGGGCGCCTTCCCCCGTTCTGGTCGCGGCCGCCATCCAGGACTTTTTCCCCATCGCGGGGGCCCGCGAGGCCGTGGAGGAGGCCCGTGGAATGTTTGCGATCCTGGGGAAGACCGATCAAGTGTCGATGATGGAGCACGATGACAAGCATGGTTGGGCCAAGCCGATGCGCGAAGCCTCGGTCCGCTGGATGGCGAAATGGTTGCGGGGAGTCGACGCGCCCGTCAGTGAACCGGATTCCATCGTTCTCATCGAGGAGCGTGAACTGCAGGTCACCCGCACCGGCCATGTTTCGGAATTGCCGGGGGAAAGGACCGCGGTGGATGTCCTGAAGGACAGGTTGAAGACGGAGCGTCCCTCGCCTCCTGGCGAATTGCCCCTGGCTGTCAGGCAGGTCGCCGGCATTCGAGAGGGGGTGTCACTATCGGTGCGGGGCGATTTCACGATGCCAATGAAAGGGCAGGCCATCCGCGTGGTGCTCGATCGTGAAGGAATGCCCTTGCCGGCCCTTGTGCACGCGCCGGCGGCACCATCGGGAATGCCTCCTGTGATCGTGGCCCATTCCGATGGCAAGGAAAAGGCCCGCGACTTGGCCGAGCGTTTCCAATCGGAGGGGAGATGGGTGCTCAACATCGACCTTCGCGGGTTCGGCGAAACCATGAACAAGCTCAACAACTTCTATGGCGATTCCGACGGATCGGATTCCTTTCTGGCCTACCTTCTGGGGGAATCCTTGGTTGGACAAAGGGCTGAAGACCTGCTGGCCGCCTCGGCATGGTTTCAGGCCGGAGGACGGGGCAAGCCCGACATTGTCGCGGTCGGATGGACCACCACGCCCGCGCTCCACGCGGCGGTCGCCGACTCATCGGCGTTCGGCAAGGTGTCGTTGCTTGAGGCCCCCCGGGATTGGACCGAGGTTGTCGACAAGGCCCTGCCACACAGGTATTCCGATGTGGTTCATGGGGCCATTTTGCGCTACCGTCTGGAGGATCTCAGGAAGTTCCTGGGCTCCCGGTTGGCTCGGTAGCCCTCACATGGGCCAAGCCCTCAAGAATCTTGGCCAAAGCCTGATATCGGTCGTTGGCCAAGTATTCACGGTGAACGATCGCCTGGCCCTCCTCGCCCAACCGTTGGCGCAGCGAGGCGTCCGCGGCCAAAATTCCAAGGGCTTGGCGGAGTTCAACGGCTGAAGGTTCCTTGACCAGAAGTCCGCCCGCACGGCCCACGAGCTCACCCGGTCCGGCGACGCTTGCCGCAACACATGGCACGCCGTTTGACCAAGCCTCCAGGAGAACCAGTCCAAAGGAGTCGAGGACGCTCGGCAGGCAAAAAATATCGATCGAGGCGAAGAAGTCCCTTCTTTGGCGGTCGTCGAGAGGTGGCAAGATTCGGATGTTCGCGCCCGCGAGGCCGACGGCTTTTCGGGCGTCGGGAAGCACGGGTCCCGCGAGAATGCCGTGGACCCCCAAGGGCGCCATCGCGGATACCGTTTCAACCAACGCCACGGCGCCTTTCCCCTGGCAAAGGGGGGCCAGATGTCCGATGACCACGGCATCATCAGGCAAGCCCCATTCACTCCTGCCCCGTTTTCGGTTGCCGCCAGACACCGTTTCCGGGTCGATGCCCGGAGGAGCCATCACGATCTTTTCAGGTTCGATGCCGAGGTCGGCGTAGTGCGACTGCTCAAACCGGCTTTGCACGATGAGGATGTCGGCCCTGCGCGCCAACGCGACAAGCGACGGATGATCGAATCCGCGCCGATGGGACAATCCGGCATTTCCCGCCGCGCCGGGGTGCCAGAAAGGGGTGATGGCCAACCGCGCACCGTGCCGGCGCGCGATTTTGGCACCGGCGGCGATGATTGATCCGTGCGGAAACCCCATGGCGTGAACCACGGCCGGTGGCTTGCCGGTTTCCGCCGACGACAATGACGGGCACACGGGCCCCCAGGGAAACAGCCAGGGCGCGATCGATCCTGGAATCGGCAGGAGGTTGATGGCGCGCAGGAGGTTCCTTTGACCTGGGAGGACCCAAACGGGATGCCGGCACACGGAAATGGCGCCGTCCATGCCCATCCCCTGGGGAAGATGAGGGGCGCGCGGGTTCACGAAACTGTCATGGGATGTTCCGGTGGTCGTGTGAACCACGATCTCATGCCCGCGGCCGGCGAGCACCCCGGCCAGGCTGCGGGCATGGCTTTCCGCGCCGCCCCGGGCGGGTGGATAACGGTGAACAAGTTGGATGATGCGGGCCATGTCGGTGAAAGACGGTTCTCCGGAGTGGTGACCGCACTCCCTGCCATGCGGCCTGATGGATACACTAATGTTTCTTTCCGGGGCATGGGTCCCGGCGATGGTCTGAAAGGGTGGGCATGCTGCAGGTTTCCCGTCTCGCCTCGTCGATCAAGCCTTCGGCCACCTTGGCGGCGGCCGCCCGGGCCAAGCAGTTGCAGGCCTCGGGAGTCCGCATCAGGGATTTCAGCCTGGGTGAACCGGATTTTCCCACGCCAGAACATGTGTGCGAGGCGGCGCGCCGCGCGATGGCCGCGGGCAAGACCCGTTACACCCAGGCCAGCGGAACTCCGGAACTCCGGGGCGCGGTCGCCAAGTTGTATGGAGAGGCGTACGGCCTTTCCGTCACCCCCGAGCAGGTTCTCATCAGCAACGGGGCCAAGCATTCGTTGCACAACGCGTTGGCCGGAGCGATCAATCCCGGCGATGAAGTCATCATTCCCACGCCATATTGGGTGAGCTATTCCGACCTCGTCGCCATGACCGGAGGCGTGCCCGTGCTGGTGCCGACCAGCATGCAAAGCGGTTTTCGATTGTCCCCGGAGGCCCTCAAGGCCGCCATCACGCCGCGCACCCGGATGCTTCTGCTCAACGCGCCTAGCAACCCGACCGGCGCCGTTTACACCAAGGCCCAACTCGAGGCGATCGCCCGCGTCGTGCTGGATTCAGGCATCTCGGTGCTGAGCGATGAGATTTACGAGAGGCTGATGTTCGACGGACGCGAACCCGTCTGTTTCGCCACGCTGCACCCCGACCTCCCGGGACGAACCATCACCGTGAGCGGTGTCTCCAAGACCTACGCCATGACCGGTTGGCGGATCGGCTGGTCGGTGGCGCCGGTGGCCCTGACCAAGGCCATGGGCAACATCCAAAGCCAGCAAACCAGCAACCCGTGCAGCATCAGCCAGGCCGCCGCATTGGCGGCGATCACCGGGGAGCAGGGGTGCGTGGAATCGATGCGAAAGGTGTTCCAGCAAAGGCGCGACCTTGTCTGCAGGCTGTTGAATGCCGTTCCCGGAATCCGCTGCCCTGTTCCCGACGGGGCTTTTTACGCCTTTTTCAATATCGAGGGGCTTTACGGCAAGGCTCCCGGCGGCCGGAAGATCAGCGATTCGGCTTCATTCTGCGACGCGGCCCTCGAGGATGCCCATGTCTGCCTCGTTCCCGGCAGCGCGTTTGGGGCGGAGGGCTTCGCCAGGCTGAGCTTCGCGACGAGCAACGAGGAAATCGAGTCCGGGGTGTCGCAATTGGCCGCGTGGCTGTCGAAGGGCTGAACCGGTCTCCCCGGTGTTTCCGATTGGAGTTTCCCATGGCGATCCTGTTGCTCAAAGAGGCAGAAGTCGAGAGGCTTCTTCCCATGTCCGAGGCCCTCGAGGCCGTGGAACTCGCGTTCCGGAAAATCGGCCTCGAGGAGGCGATGAACATCCCCCGTTCGCGCGCTGTGACGGATCATGCGCAGATCCATGTCATGGCGGCAACCATCAAGGGAATGGGGGCGATGGGCGCCAAGGTGTACTCGACGAGCCGCAAGAATCCGCCCCTTTTCTATGTGCCGCTCTTTGATGGCAAGACCGGGTTGCTGCTGGCGATCATGCAGGCGGACCACCTCGGGCGCATCCGCACCGGAGCGGCATCGGCCGTGGCCACCAAGGCGCTCAGCCGCCCCGATTCCAACTCCCTCGGGATTCTGGGCACGGGCAAGCAGGCCTTCACCCAAGTCGAGGGAATCGCCAAGGTTCGGCCGATCGGCCGGGTCACGGTTTGGAGTCCCACCCAGGCCCATCGCGAGGCTTTCGGCGCGAAGGTGGCCGCGGCCTTTCCCGCCATCAAGGTTGCCGTGGCTTCCACCGCGCGCGAGGCGGTTGCCGGGCACGACATCGTCAGCACCATCACCTCGGCATACGACCCGTTCGTGGAAGGCGATTGGCTTGAGCCCGGCACGCACATCAACGCCTGCGGATCGAACTTCGCCGGCAAGGCGGAACTGACGCCTTCCGCGGTGAAGCGTTGCGACCTGATCGTGGTGGACCACCGTGAGCAGGCCCGGCTGGAATCGGGAGACCTCGAGAAGCCGATCGAGGACAAGTTGATCGCCTGGACCAACATCCGCGACCTGGGGCCGCTGCTTGTTGGCCGCTATCCCGGCCGTGAAAACGCCACCCAGGTGACCATGTTCAAGTCGAACGGCCTTGCGATCCAGGATGTCGCCTGCGCCATGCGCGTGTACAAGCACGCGGTTGAACAGGGAGTCGGCACCAGCATCGACTTCTGACGGCATTGGCCCGGCGCGGCGCGGTGCCGCGGGCTTGGCCGACATTCAGGCCTTGACGGCCAACCCGCCGATTGGCGTTTCCCGATTCAGTCCGTGGGCGGCAAGGCCTTGCCCTCGCCGTGCCGGCGGTTCCACACAGCGATCAGGTTCGAGTAGTCGTCGGTCCACAGGCCCACCTTGGGGTCGGGTTCCGGCATCCGCCATGCGGAGGCTCCCCGGCAGAGAGGAATCACCGAACGCAGCATCAACCCGGCGGCGCCGACGCCTCCCGCGGGACTGGCCATCGAGTCGGCCGGTTCCATGTACAGGTTGCGGATCCGGCGCAGCAGGTTGGCCTCGTCGCTTTCCTGGTTTGGGTTGTCGACCATCTTGCGGATGTTGGCCTCGCTGATGTTCATGTCGAGGCTCAGCTTGTCCATCGCGTAAGCCAAACCCCTGCCCGTGCCCGGCGTTGTCGAGGCGAATGTCGGCAGGGCCAGCAGCCCCTGGTACATCTCGAGCACCTGCCCGGGGCCCATGCGGGATGATAGAAGCGGGTCGAGGCTCTCCTTCGACTTGGACAGCACGACCCAGGTCGAGGCGGTCTTGCCCGGCCAGTTCTCGCTGCTGTCGCTGTTGAAAAGGATGCGCAGGTCCTCCTTTTCGGCGAGGTTCGCCAGCACCGGGACAAGGTCGAGGTAACGGTTCGAGACATGGAAGGCCACGATGCCCTTGTCCTTGAGCTTGGAAACGAAGATTCGCAACGCCTCGAGCGTGATCAGGTGAACGGGAATGGCGTCGGAGCTGAAGGCGTCGACGGCGATCAGGTCGTAGGAGGAATCGGGTTCCTTGGCCATGCGGATGCGGGCGTCGCCCATCCGGAGTTCGACATTGGCGCCCCGACGCTTGGCATCCTCGACGAATGAGAAGTATCGCTCCTTGCCGTCGAAGCTGATCTGCCGCACGAGCGGGTCGATGTCGAAGAAAACGAGATCCTGGCCCTTTTGCGCGTAACAGGCCATGGTTCCCGTGCCGAGGCCGATCACGGCGACCTTGGGAAGCGGGCCGGAGGACTTCGGCTGCAATCCGGCGTAGCCGTTGCCCAGGCATGAGGTCATGACCTGGCCGATGGGGCCCGAGCGGTGGTAGTAGGTGAGCGGAATGTCGGCCATGTCGGGGTCGAGGAACTGCTTGCCGTGAAGGGTGGTGCCATGGAGCAGCCGGCGGAAGCGCCCGTCGGATTCCCGGCGGTTTTCCACCTGCAGCACTCCGAAGAAGCCCCGCCTTTGCGAGAGGGATGCGTCCTCGCCCATGGCGTTGATGGTCGCGGCCAGGAGCACGGCGCCTGTGCCCAAGGCCAGCCGCTGCGACCTGTCGACGAATGTGTAGCAGATCACCAGCGGAACGCCGATCGCCAGGATGGCCTGGAGTTGCGGGAAGCTCAGGCCGATGGTTCCGGCCATGCGCTTGAGTGGGGCGAAGAGCACATCGGAATAGGTGCCCAGCAGGAGGGCCAGCACGAGCACTCCCATGCATAGGGGCAGCAGGCAGTCCATGAGTCCGCGATAGGAAAGCTGGCCCGCGAGGTGCGCGGTCACCAGCCAGGCGATGACGCCGGCGACCAGGGCGCCGACGAGGTAGTGGTGCGACCATGTCCGGTAGGCGACATCATTGTCCTGCCCGCGGAGGATGAACAGCATCAACGATCCGAAAAGGGCAAGCCCGGCGAGGCCCCACTCCGCCGCCCGCGTGGAGGGCGTGTCATCCGCCTCTCGGCCGATCGGCGGGCAGAGCGCGCATGCCACCAGGAGGGCGATCGGGTATTCGGCAAGCGAGAAGAAGGCCAGGGGCGCCACCAATCCGTTGAAGAGGCCGCCCACGACCCCGCCCAGCGACATGTAAAGGTAGAACTCGGTCAGGTGGGCGGGTTCCGGCCGGTCCTTCGCCAGTTCCCCGTGGCAAACCATCGACACGATGAACAGCACCGCGAGGTGGATGCCGACGCTCAGCAGGATGTTTCCGGGCCTGATCTCCGTGATGATCATGAAAACGAGAAGCATGCAGGCCAGCGGCAGCGCCGCCAGGAATCCCTGGGACACATACGGATTCATGCGCCCGAAAACGAAAATGAAGCTCAAGAGGTAGAGCGCCAGCGGCGGGATCCACAGGAGCGGGATGGCCGCGATGTCTGTGGTCATGTAGGTGGTGGCGCCAAGCATCAGGCTGCTCGGAACCGCCGCCAGCAGGATCCACCGGAGCCTCCTGGCCCAGGTCAGGGGTTCCGTTGACTCGCCCGCCGCAACGGACTGTCCGGCCTCCGGTTCGCTGTTGACCCGCAGGGCCAGGAAACCGCACAGCGCGGTGAGGCCGACGAGCGTGAGGAATCCGGCGACCCAAAGCCATCTCTGGCTTTCAAGGGCCAGGCCCGGTTCCACCACGAAGGGATATCCGACGAGCGCCAGCATGCTGCCGAGGTTGCTGGCGGCATACAGGAAGTAAGGGTCGGCGGCCTGGGGGTGGCCCGTCCGCGAGAACCACCTTTGGATCAGGGGCGCGCTCGTGCTGACGGCGAAGAAAGGGGGGCCCGCGGCAATGAGGAGGACGGTGAGCAGCCACGGTATGGGATTGGATTCGGTGGGCGGTTCCAGCCATGAGACCGCCCGGGTGAGCGGTTCGATGTCGAAACGCAGCAGGAGCAAGATGGCGGCGGCGACGCCGAGAACCGTCAGGTGCACCATCACCTGCGAACGGAGCGGAAGCCGCGTCGTGATCATGTGCGAATAAAAATATCCGCCCAAAAGCAGGCCTTGGAAAAAGACCATGCAGGTGTTCCAGACCGCCGGCGTTCCTCCCAGAAAGGGCAGCAGGATCTTGCCAACGAGTGGCTGGACGAGGAACAGGATCGTGGCGCTCGTGAAGATGGTGGCCACGAACAGCACCAGGGTCTGGGCGTGGTTCACCGACGGTTGGGTGGTGGGGGCCTGGGACATGGTTGTCTCCGCTCCGGGCGCCTTAGCGCGCCCACTTGAAGATGCCGACGATGTTGGAATA
>JAGWVO010000467.1 GCA_018970845.1 Planctomycetota bacterium | reverse complement strand
GGATCAATCGTTTCGAGATTCAATGTCGCGGGAACCAAGTGGCGTTGCATGCAAATCACTCCCATTGCCAATTCCAATGAGGCAGCAGCTGCTAAAAGATGTCCTGTGGCTCCCTTGGTTGAACTCACTGGTGCGTTGATATCCGTTTCTTCCGCGAGAGTTCGAATTGCCTGGGCCTCCATGGCGTCTCCGGCGGGCGTGCCCGGGGCATGTGCGTTGATGTATCCAAGTTCCCCCGGAGCGATCGCAGCCCTTTCAATCGCCTGACGCATGGCCATGATCACATGAGTTTGGTCCGTTGAAGGCATGACTAGATGGTGGGCGTCGCTTGTCATGCCCCATCCCGCCAACAAAGCCAATGGTTTCGCTCCCCTTGCCTTGGCTTTTCCGGCCTTTTCCAGAACGAAGAGGGCTCCACCGTCACCCATCACGAAGCCGTCCCTTTCGCGGTCAAAGGGCCTGCAAGCACGGGCCGGGTCGTCGTTTCGACGGGAAGTGGCACGAAGATTGCCAAAAACCGACATTGTCAATGGCGTGGTATTTACCGCGGCGGCGCCAGCTAGCACAGCATCGGCGGCTCCACCCAGAAGCATGGATGCTCCCAATACCAAGGCATGGTTGCCGCTGGCGCAGGCGCTGGATACCTGGGTTGTCGGTCCGATCGCGCCCTTCCAATGCCGCGAAATCAAATCGGTGTAAGCGGGATATGGTTGGCCGTTTCGGTCGAGCGTTCCCACGCCTGGCGGATTCCAAGTGGCCTCCCATGAAAGCATCCAGTCTGGTCCGAGCCCTAGAGCCAATCCCAATTTTCCATTCGAAGGCTTCCAATCGGCATTCTTCAGAGCCTGCCAAGAGCATGCCTCGATCAGCCTTCCGGTGGGAGGAACAGTCGGGTCCGCGGGCCAAGGGCAATCAGGGATGGTGGAAAGATGGCTCGCGATCTTGCTTGCGTGAGTGGTCGTGTCGAAATGATCGATGGGCTGGATCGAAGTTTTTCCTTGCAGAACGGCATCGGTGATTGGCTCAATACCCGTGCCAAGCGGCGAGGCGGCGCCAATTCCGGTGATCCAAATGTCGTTGTCCGAACTCATGCGTGGCCGCCCAACGGAACAAACCTGAGCCCAAAGGCGCCACAGGTCATGCTGAACGGGCCCCCATTGCCGTTTCCGTCGAGCATGTCCGCCAATTTCCACGGACACCATGATGCCGAGGATTTCTCCTGGCGGTGATCCATCGAGACACGCCACTTGGCACACGAGTCGGGTTTGGGCTTGTGGACCGCCAAAGCCAAAGCCTTGACAGAATCCGAACCGGGGGGGCCGGAAATATCGGACTCCCGGCAACTCCAGATAAGCCAGAAACCCTCAGGTTCAACGGCTTTTTCCATCGACCATGCCGTCGACCATACCTGATGTTCGGTTCCCGGCCATCCGCCCACTCCAAGGTTTGGTCCGTGGGCTCCCAGCACGATTGAAAGTTGGCCTGGAAGGGAGTGGAGTGAGCATTGGGGTATCACCTGAGGAGAGATGGCGAACGCGCCTTCCTTGGCGTATCGGCCGAGGTTTTCACTGAAGGTTGCGCGACCGGGCAGGATCGGGCACCCCAAAACGGCCCATTGGTCAAAGGTAAGGCCGCTTGAGCCGCACCGCGCTGTCCGAACGGCTTCCAGGGCGGCGACGGTTTGGTCTTCCATGTGCCTCATGGAACCTTTGCCCGGGCCTGTCCACGATTCCGCAAACTGACGCCTCATGGAACCGATGGCCGTGACATCCGCCTTGGCGAAACCATGGCAGGCGATGTCCCACTCGCATGCTTGGGAATGCCCAACAAACGATTGAGAAACGCTTGTTCCCCGGGAGTCGACTGCCATCACTTCGTTTGCCCGGCCCAGAAGAGGAGACAAGCCACCATGCGCCGGGAACGGCCTCCGGTTAAAGTGGATGCATGGTCATCCCAGCGCGAACAGGATTTTCCACCCATGCCTCGTGATCCCTACGAGGTGCTCGGTGTCACACGCACCGCCACCCAGGATGATATCAAGAAAAGTTATAGGAAACTTGCCCGGGAATACCACCCCGACCGCAATCCCGGCGACAAGGTTGCCGAGGGAAAGTTCAAGGAAATTCAGGAAGCCTACGACATTCTTGGCGACGAACAAAAAAAGTCCCAGTTTGATCAGTTCGGTTTCGCTGGCCCCCAACAATCATCACCTTTTGGCAATGGATCCCCTTTTGGGCAAGGTTTTGAAGGGGCTGAAATCGACTTGGGTGACATCCTTGGAGGAATGTTTGGAGCACGCGGGAGAGGACGCTCCAGGAGGGGCAGGGCGGCACCCGAACCAACGGTCGTCGAAATGGCCGTCCCACTCGAGTTGGTTCATAGCGGCGGGAAAAGGTCCTTCAGGTTCAATGGCAAGGATCTCGAAATCACGATTCCCGCCGGTATTCAGGAAGAGAAAAAATTGAAGCTCGCCGGCCAGGGAGATGGCGGCGCCGACTTGCTTGTTGCCATCCGGTACGCCCCCCACCAGTTTTTCAAAAGGGATGGAAACGACCTTGTGCTTGAGACCCCCGTGAGCCTGCCCGAAGCGGCCGTCGGCACGAAGGTTGACATTCCCACGCTTGATGGTGCCCGCCTGACCGTGAAGATTCCCGCCGGCGCCTCCAGTGGTCAACGCCTGCGTCTCAAGGGAAGGGGACTGCTGGGGGGTGATTTGCACATCGAGATCAAAATCGTGGCACCCGTGGTCGCTGATGAGAAAGGGCGGGCGATCGTTGAGGAATTGGCCAGCTTGTATCCCCAGAACCCAAGGTCCGGACCGCCATGGGGGCCTTGAAAGTGAAAGAAAAAAAATCGGGTGCCATCCCATCCGGTGGCGAG
>JAGWVO010000023.1 GCA_018970845.1 Planctomycetota bacterium | reverse complement strand
CAAGGAACACGGACAAAAAACAGCCACCAAACCAGGGTGGCCAATAACGCTCCAAACGGGGCGCCCATGACCCGCACCATGAACTGCGCGATTCCCGGTTCGCCGATGTGCGTCGCCCCGATAGCCAGCCACATCAGGCTGAGGATCAAGCACGCGGTTAGCCGACTGGGGCCCGGGATGGAAGTGTTGGCCGATGCTCCCTGCTCGCTCATGGTCATTCCCACTCCGGCATCCGCATTTTCAGGTCATCCTCAACCAGAGTAACAAATACAAATGTGGAATCCGTGAAAGCTGAAGTTCGGTGGGCTAGGGAATCAACCGCCTTGTTCATAGGAAAACTGCAAGGCCATGTTCTCGACACCACCGGCGGCCTGTCGATTGAGGATTGTCAATCCGGCCAAAACGGCAAGCCACACCACGGACGCTGTCATCAAGCCGAAGGGAAGCTCCCAAACCGAAGGGAGCATGAACAACCAACCGCCCAGACAGATGGGGCTGCCATACCAAAGCGGTACCCAGCGCAACAGGCGGGCCTGTTGGTGAAAAACCCCCAGCCAATGTGCGGAGTCACCAGGTGGGTGGGCCGCCAGCATGCGCGGGCTCAAGGCATGAGCCCACACCACGGCAACTATGGCCAATGCCCCCGCCACAATGAGGGCAGACCCGAATCGCATGGCCAGGTTCACGGTGCCCCCGGAAAAAAATCCGCTGAAAAACACCACAACCAACGCGGCGGCCACCGTCTCCCGCATCGCCCGGTCGCGGGACCCTTGGATCAGATGATGGATCAGTTCCAACCTGCTCATGGGAATCAGTCTTTCTTGGGGAGGCTGAAGGCTACCCTTGGGCCTCCGTTGAGCTCATGCGACGCAAAATTTCCCGTTGGCGGCGCAGGCACGACTCCATCGTGTTTCGACAGACACCCGGTTGCATTTCCGCCCACTGGATGGTCTCGAAAATCACCCGCAGGCGTTCCTTCCGGTCCCAAACGCGGTTTCGCTTGGCCTCCTCAGCGGCCAAAAGTGCGGTATCCGGAGGCGCGGCCTGTTGTGAGGCTGCTTCATCACTCATGGCAAACCTCCATGGCGCGCCGCCTCCATGGCGCGCAGCAGGGCGTCAACCCGCGCATGCTTTCTGATCTCGGGGGCAAGAGCCATTTGGCAAGCGATCATGTCGGAATCACCCAATCCCTTGAAGGAAATCCCGCCGGCAGTGAATGCGGAATAGGATCGACCCAGGCATTCGTTCCACCCGCCCAAGCCGGCCACGGACCTGAACACATCCACGCTTCCGTGTGGAGTTGTCAGGCAAAACACGGCTTGACGCCTGGTCCATCCGGGTTGCAGTCGGACAGGACGCCAAGAATCCTCAGTCGGGCCCCAGGCAGCATCAAGGTCAGCCATTGCGGCTTCGCAGCGGTCGAGGTTGTGAGGCGTATCGTGAACCCAGAAATCGATGTCGAATGTCAGTACAGGCTCATGCCTCAGCAGGAAATTCATGCCTCCGATCAGAAGGTATTCCACAGTGTGGCGGTTCATGGTGTCGAGAACATGATCAACATTCATGCGATCCATGATACCCAAACATGCAGCGATTTCGTTTCGCCTTGTTCCATCAGGGCCTCTGTGGCTGGGTCCAGGCGCATTCCACCTCGCCCGCGTACGACGGGTTGGGATGCGGCTTCGATGATGTCACCTTGGCGCGCACATACAGTTCGGTTCCCTTGAACTCGTAGGCGGCCTTGGCTCCCTCGACCGTGGAAACAACAACGCCGATGCCGTCGGGGCCGGCGTCCTTCATGGTGGCATGGAAAGTGGTGGTGTAGGTGATGCCGGGTTCGGGCCGCACCTCAAGCGACAAGACCTTGCCGGCGTAGGCGAGGCCGGCCAGCGACACCCCCGTCGACGCGTAAAAGTCGCCGTCGCGCATCGCCCGGGCCAAGGCGGCCGGTTCGAGTGACTCGGCGCGAACCATCACCCAGCCGCGGCCGGGAGTCGGCGACTTCATCGACCTGACATGGTAGTTGTGTGAATCGTCGGTCGCCATGCCCAGAAGCGGCGCCGGGCGATTGGCCTTGAAACGCCTCGAGATCACCATGTCCCACAGGCGCTCGCAACCGGGACGCTCCTTGTCGCCGTTCTGGTTGGTGCCCGGATGGCCGTTGTAGACCTCGAAGTACTTGAGTTCCTCGGCCTGGGTCATGTCGTCGGCGCTCACCCCCCAGTTGTAGTTCGGGTGGTTGAGAAAGGCGATGATTTCCCGGCCGGTCTTGGCCTTCTGTTCATTCACCTGCCTCACATTCACGGTGATGGTCTCGGAGACGCTGGCGCCATCGGCCGGCCTGATCACCGAGGCGAGGTTGATGGCGTTCATGTGCACGGGAAGCTTGCCAAACTTGTGGGTGATCTCCTCCCCCTGCACGAGGATGAACTTGCCCGGTTCCTCAACCTTGGCCTTCACCTCCTCAAGCGTCTTCAGGCGCACCTGCGGACGATTTTTCTCGACCCGTTTTTCCAGCCAATCGGGGCCGAACCGCTTGGCCACTTTCTCAACGGCCACCTCGCGGGTTTTGTTGGAAGCGGCGTCGACCCACTTGGTGCCCGTGGCGATGACATTGTGCTCGGTGAGGGCGAGGAAATCGTAGCCGTGGGACTTGTACCAATCGGCGATCATCTCGGGGAAATCATCGCCATCGCTCCACAGGGAATGTGTGTGAAGGTTGCCCTTGAGAAAGGTTTTGCCCTTGGCCGGGCCACCGGCCTGCGAGGCCCAGGCCGCCAAGGCGACACAGCAACCGGCAAAGGCGACCAACGAAATTCGGCGAACCATCGGCGTGTCTCCACTCATCGGGCGATGGCAGTATCCTCATGCCGAGCCAAGGCTTGGGCAATGGCGGTTTGATGAGGATTCGAGGAAATTGAAACGAGAGAATCCTCGTTTTGAATGGCCACCTGATCGAAAGACGGAATAGGCTGATTGTTTCGCAACGGCGGGACTGACGCCGGCGCATTTGCCTTGCTTCCATGGCGGCACTTCAGGTCAACTCAACCCATCTTGTTGTCCTGAAGGATGAATCCCGAGAATGAACCAGTTCCTCCGCGGAATGATGCGGGCCGTTGCCGAATCGTTTCACCTGCCCGGGCCGTTTCTTGAGATCGGCTCCATGCAGGTGGAAGGCGCCAGCGACGACATCAACCTCCGGTCTCTTTTTCCCGGCAGCGACTACACCGGAGTCGATTTCCGCGCCGGACCGGGAGTCGACTGCGTCGCCAGCGTGGAAAACCTGCCGCAGACATCCGGGAGCGTGGGCACGGTTCTGGCCCTGAGCACCTTTGAGCATGTCCAGCGTTTCTGGCTGGGCTTCGATGAGGTCAGGCGGGTGCTGAGGCCCGATGGCGTCTTTGTCGTGGCATCACCTTTTTACTTCCATGTCCATGGTTACCCCAGCGACTACTGGCGGTTCACACCCGAAGCCTTCGACTTCATGCTGCGAGACCATTACCCGCGCCGCCTGCTTGGCTGGCATGGGCCCGCCCGGCGCATGGCCAATGTTTGGTCGGTGGCTTTCCGGGAAAAGGCCCGCATGCCAACGGAGTCGGATCTCGATACTTATCGCCGCAAGATGGCCGAACATGCCCGCGAGCCATTGCCTTGGCTCAAGCGACTCAAGTACCAGGCCGGCAGGGTCCTGTGCGGGAAGCGACCATTCGCCCCGCATCTCGACCGCGAGAAATGGGACATGGAGATGCGGGGCCCGGTAGATGCCAAGGCCGCCTGAATCTGCCCGTTGATGAAAATGGAAAAGCCCGCCGGTTCTCCGGCGGGCTCCTTCGTTTCAAGGGATGGCAAAATCCTAGTAGCGGTAGTGCTCGGACTTGAAGGGGCCATCCTTCGAGACATGGATGTAGGAGGCCTGCTCGGTCGTCAACTCGGTGAGCTGCACATTGAGCTTCTTGAGCTGCAGCCGGGCCACATGCTCGTCGAGTTTCTTGGGCAGCACATAGACGCCGACCGGGTAGTTGGCGTTGTTCTGCCAAAGCTCGATCTGCGCCAACACCTGGTTGGCGAATGAGGAGCTCATCACATACGACGGGTGGCCGGTGCCACAGCCAAGGTTCACGAGCCGGCCCTTGGCCAGCAGGATGATGCGCTTCCTGTCGGGGAAGATCACATGATCCACCTGGGGCTTGATCTCCTCCCACGGATAGTTTTCCAAGGAGGCCACATCGATCTCGTTGTCGAAGTGCCCGATGTTGCAGACGATGGCCTGATCCTTCATCTTGGCCATGTGGGCATGGGTGATGACCTTGTAGTTGCCCGTGGCCGTCACGAATATGTCGGCCTTGTCGCAGGCGTAGTCCATGGTCACGACACGGTAGCCTTCCATGGCGGCCTGGAGGGCGCAGATCGGATCGATTTCGGTCACCCAGACCTGGGCGGAGAGGGCCCGCAGGGCTTGCGCGGATCCCTTGCCCACATCACCGTAGCCGGCAACCACGGCGATCTTGCCGGCGACCATCACATCGGTGGCGCGCTTGATGCCGTCGACAAGCGACTCGCGGCAGCCGTACAGGTTGTCGAACTTCGACTTGGTGACGGAATCGTTGACATTGATCGCGGGGAACTTGAGTTCGCCGCGCTTGTGCATCTGGTAAAGGCGATGCACGCCGGTGGTGGTCTCCTCGGTCACGCCCTTGATGGCGGCCAGGTTCTTGGCGTACCAGCCGGGCTGCGAGGCGATGCGCTCCTTGATGGATGCGAAAAGAATCCGCTCCTCCTCGCTGCCGGGCTTGTCGAGGACATGGATGTCCTTCTCGGCCCGGGCGCCGAGGTGAAGCAGCAATGTGGCGTCGCCGCCATCGTCGAGGATCATGTTCGACATGCCGCCGTCGGCCCATTCAAAGATCTTGTGGGTATAGTCCCAGTATTCCTTGAGGGATTCACCCTTGTACGCGAACACGGGAATGCCCGCCGCGGCGATGGCAGCCGCAGCATGATCCTGGGTGGAGAAAATGTTGCAGGATGCCCACCGGACTTCGGCCCCAAGCGCCTTGAGCGTCTCGATCAGCACGGCGGTCTGGATGGTCATGTGGAGCGAACCGGTGATCCGGGCGCCCTTGAGCGGCTGCTTGGCGGCATACTCGTCGCGGATGGCCATGAGACCGGGCATTTCGGTCTCGGCGATGGCAATCTCGCGACGGCCCCAGGCGGCCAATGAAAGGTCGGCAACCTTGAAATCGGCGAAGGTGACAGGCTTTTGCTTGACGGCGGACATGTTCAAAGTCTCCTGAAACAATGAACGGGCGCCGTTTCAGGTTTTCCGCCCCCGCGAGCCTGGCAGGCACCGTTGTGCCGTCGCAGCGCCCCTCGTGGAAGTGGTGCTCGGTGAAATGGTCGGGATGTGGTCCCTCGGTTCCTTGATGTCCGAACAAGATTACTTATAGGAACCAAACCGGCGCAACGGCACGGGGTGCAACCAAGTCGGCAAGGATAATCTATCGCTTTTGCCAAATACGTTGGCGGGCCAATCCTTGCCGGTCAGGCAAGGATGTCGCGCACAACGGTTCCATGGACATCGGTGAGCCGGAAATCGCGACCGCTGTAGCGGTAGGTGAGCTTTTCGTGGTCGAGTCCCAGCAGGTGCAGCATGGTGGCGTGCAGGTCGTGCACATGCACCTTGTCCCTGGCCGCCGCGAATCCGAAGTCGTCGGTGGCGCCGTAAGCCATGCCACCCTTGACGCCTCCGCCCGCCAGCCAGACGGTGAATCCGTGGTTGTTGTGGTCGCGGCCGTCCGCCCCTTCGCTCGTGGGAGTGCGGCCGAACTCGCCGCCCCAAAGGACCAGTGTTTCGTCCAGCAGGCCCAAACGCTTCAGGTCGGCCAAGAGGGCGGCGATGGGCCTGTCGGTGGTCTGGGCCTTCGAGCGGTGACCGTTGACGATGTTGCCATGGTCGTCCCATGGCTGGCCCGAGCCCGTGAACACCTGCACGGTTCGCACGCCCCGTTCCACCAACCGACGGGCGACGATCAGGGAGTCGGCATAGGCGCCCGTTCCATAGAGTTCGCGCGTTGAGGCGGGCTCGCGGGAGACATCGAACGCCTCGGACGCCTCGGTTTGCATGCGAAACGCCATCTCGAACGACTGGATCCGCGCCTCAAGCTGGTCGTCGCCGCCGCGGGCGTCGCGATGGTCGCGGTTCATGGCATTGAGCAGGTCGAGTTGCCGGCGCTGGGTGGCGGTGGAAACGCTGCCATTGCGGATGTGGTCGATGACCCGGTTGGGATCGAGGTTCTGGATATGGCAGCCCTGATGGGCGCCCGGGAGGAAGCTGCTGCCCCACAGTTGGGGCCCCACCACCGGCTTGCCGGGACAAAGCACCACAAATCCGGGAAGGTTGCGGTTCTCGGTGCCCAGGCCGTAGGAAAGCCAGGCGCCCATGCTGGGACGGATCGGCTGGAGGTTCCCGCTGGTCATCATGAGCAGCGAGGGTTCATGGTTGGGCACATTCGTGTGCATCGAACGGATGACGCAGATGTCGTCGATGCGCTTGGCGATTTCGGGGTAGATCTCGCTGACCTCGACGCCCGATTTCCCGGCCTTGTGGAACTTGAAGGCGCTGGGCAGGCAGTTGCCGGTCTTGCGTTCGGTGGAGAGGTGGCCCTGCGGCATGGGCTTGCCGGCATGCTTTTCGAGCATCGGCTTGGGGTCGAAGGTGTCCACCTGCGAGGGACCGCCATTCATGAACAGGTGGATGACATGCCTGGCCTTGGGCGCGAAGTGGGATGGCCTCGGGGCCAACGGATCATTGCCTGCGGCCGCGGCGGCCAACCCGGCGTCAGCCATCACCCCGGCGAGCCCAAGGGAGCCAACTCCCGCGCCCAGGCTAGCCAACATGTCGCGGCGTGACGGAATCAACATGGCGGTGGTCTCCTGTCAGTCGACGAACATGAACTCGTTGGAAGCGAGGATCGCCTGGGCGAACTGCTCGCGTCGGGAAAGCTTGTCATCAGGCGCGACCGGATCGGCCAAAAACGCCAGCGCCCGCGACGCCTCGCCGGTGGCGGGCGAACGACCAAACGCCAACTGGTAGGCCCGGGTCACCGCCTCGGCGTCGCCCTTGGATTCCTTGGCCAGGCGAGCGGCGAACGCCTTGGCCTGACGGATCATGAAATCGCTGTTGAGCGCGAACAGTTGCTGCTGCGGCACCGTGGTGTTCGAGCGCTTGTCGCTGGTCACATTGGCGTCGGGGAAATCAAACAGCCTCAGGAGGCCGTCAAGGTTGTGGCGGCTGACCTTGGCGTAAACCGTCCTGCGGTTCGCGCCGGCGTCCCTAAGGTCGTAGGTCGGCCCGCCCATCGTTTCGTCCAGGTTGCCCGAAACGGCAAGCAGCGCGTCCCGCCATACCTCCACATCGAGCCTCCTGCGGTTGGCCCTCCAAAGGAGCGAGTTGGCCGGATCGGCGGCCGCGCCCGTCTCGCCAAGGCTCGACAGCCTGTAGGTCTCCGACATCACGATGGCCCGGTGAAGCCACTTGAGCGACCATCCATGTTCCATGAAACGCACGGCCAGCGTGTCGAGCAGTTCCGGATGGGTCGGCTTGTCGCCCAGTTGCCCGAAGTTCGAGGGCGTGCCCACCAAGCCCTTGCCGAAGTGCCGCTCCCAAACCCTGTTCACCATCACCCGCGCCGTGAGCGGATTGTCGCGCGAGGCGATCGCGTCGGCGAGTTGGAGCCGGCTGTAGGACTCACCCTTGCTCGCGGAAACCTTCGATAACGACTCCGGGAAGCCCTTGGGGGCCGGCGCGCCCTTCTTGAGCGGGTTGCCCCGGATGTATAGCGGCATCGTTTGCCCGCCGCCGCGGATCGAGTGGGCCACGGGATACATCGGTGGAGCGTTCTTCTTAAGGACGGCGACTTCCTCGCGCATGCGAGCCACGGATGGCTTGGCATCGCCCATCAGGAAAAACTTCTCCGCATCCTCGGGAGGCACGGACAGGGGACCGTTCTTGTCGGCCCTGAGCGCCTTCATGAGGGGATGGTCGTTCGGCTTGGCCGACTCAGCGGCGGCGCGAACCGCCTTGGCGGCGGCCTGGCAAGCCGCGGATACCTTGTCCCGGCCGGTTCCGGGCTTCAACTCCCTGACGGGGGCCAATTCTGAAACCTTGCCCGCCGGGCCTGACCCGAGGAACTTGACCCATTTCCCAAGGAAATAAGGCGAGACATCAGCCGCCTTGGCCGCGGCCTCGATCTCCTTGGCGCCATTCTTGCCCGCGGGAAGGCTTTGCGCCGCGGCGAGAGTCTCGGCCAGCTTGCCAAGCGACTCCCTTGCCGCTTGCTCGCCGGCCTTGGAAAGAATCGCGTTCACCCGGCCCTCGGCATCCTTGATGTCCTTTTGAGCCTTGTCATAGGCGGCCACGGCGTCGGGCGGAGCCAGGGGCGCGTCGACATTGCTGAATCCGTTGAACACGCCGGCCAGGGCGTAGTAATCCACTTGCGAAATCGGGTCGAACTTGTGGTCGTGGCAGCGGGCGCAACTGACGGTGATGCCCATGAAGCCACGGGTGACGGTGTCGACGCGGTCGTCGAGTTCATCGGCGATCGCCTGCTCCCGGGCGGTGTTCTTGTAGTACTCGGCCCCCAGGCCGATGAGGCCCAGGCCCGCCAACCGCGTGAAGGCGTCGCCCGAGGACTCGGGCATCAGGTCGCCCGCCAACTGGTAGCGGATGAACTGGTCGTACGGCATGTCGCTGTTCATCGCCGCGATCACCCAGTCCCGGTAGCGGAAGGCGTTCGACTTGGGTTTCACGGCGAAGGTGTGGGCCTGATCCTCGGCATACCGGGCCACATCAAGCCAATGCCGGGCCATCCGTTCGCCATAGTGAGGGGAAGCCAGCAACCGATCCACCAGATCCGAATAGGCGCCGGGACGGTTGTCGGCGACGAACGCCTCCACCTCGGCTGGGGCCGGAGGCAGGCCGACCAGGTCGAAATAAAGGCGGCGCACCAAGGCGCGACGATCGGCGGGTCCGGCCGCCTTGATACCTTTTTCAGCCCGCTTGGCGGCAATCAGCCGGTCGATCTCGCCGGGGGATTCGGGCCCGGTTGCCTTGGGAGAGATGAACGACCAGGGCAACGCGCCTGATGCCAGAGGAGACTTGGCGCCGGTGGATCCGTCACGGGGGTCGGGCGCCCCCATGGAAATCCATTTGGCGAAATCAGCCGCGACAGCGTCGGGCAGCTTTCCCTTGGGGGGCATGCGGAGATCGCCATCATGCCTCAGGGAAGCCAGCAGCGTTCCCTTGGTGGTGTCGCCGGGCACCACGGCGGGGCCCGTGTCGCCACCGTTGCGCACGCCCTCGCGGGAATCCAGCTTCAGGCCCCCCTTGAGCTTGCCGGCCTTCGCGGCATCCGCCGAGTGGCAGGCGAGGCAATGCTCGACAAAAACCGGCCGTATTTTGGATTCAAAGAAATCAGCGCCCTGGTCGGCCCGGGAAAAACTGGCCACGGCCAGGAGTGTGGCGATCACGCGAAGGTGGGGCATGACCGGTTGATCCATTCAATTCACGGGGATTCGAGGCGGGGAGGTCATTTCTTTGTGCCTTACCAAAGCCCCGGAGTCAAGGATATTGCGAAAGATATCAACGGGTGCCAACCTGAAATGACGGCCCCCGGCGCGTCGCCGCCGGCTTTGGCACCTCGTCTTCCGGGGAATCGAACAGCCGGTCCTGCCGGTTTCCAGCCGGATCTTCCAGAGCGAGTTCCGCCGCCAGATGATACCGGCCTGACTGCCAAGGGGCGCGGGGGGTGAATCGCAGGACGGTTTCACCCGCCAGCATTTCCGCTTTTCCGGCCAAGGGCCGGTTTTCTTCGTCCAACACGCGAATCAATCGCTCGGCCAAGGCCTTGTCGAGTGGCCGGGGGAAGCGGATTTCCACAGGCTGAGCCGCCGATCCCGGCGCGCTCGGCACCCAATCGGCGGGGTCGATCCGCTGGCGCACGGGCGGCGCCACCTGGTATTCGCGCTGGTGGGCCTTGGCCAACGGCTTGCCGTTGGCGTCCGGCCATTCGGCATCCACCTTGAGCGTGTAACGGCGGCCGGCTTCAAAGACGGGGCCGATGTCCACAAGCGGCTTGACCCCCCTCTTGATGCGCCCCGGATCAATCAGCAGAGTCAGGCGGGTTCCGGCGGGGTCCCACAATTCCTCATCAAGCTCCAGAAACGGCAATTCCGCGATGTGGCCATCGTCACGGACCAGCCGGACGCGCTTGTAAGCCTCGCCGGTTCGCATCGGCGCGCTGAAAACCAGATAAAACCGCAAGATGTTTTCCGGGATCTCGCGCGAGGATGGATGCGACGAAACAACCACCGTGGCCGGGGTTTCCGGCACCGGCAGCGAGTGGACCAACTCGATCGATTGGCGGCCCCCCAGGCGAACGGTGTGGCGAACGCCGGGCGCCAAGGGAAAACGGGGCCTGAACCATGCCGTGCTTCCCTCGGCGCCCCATGTGCCCAGCAGGCCGGGACCGGCTTCAACGCTCACCGTCAGGAAACGCCCGGGCTGCCCAAGCGCCGGCGAACCCTCGGGAAGCCCGCGGGCCTCGAACCTGCCAACCGACGGATCGGAGCCGTCCGGTTTCCATGCCAATGAAGGCGACTGGGAACGCGCCGGGGCGGCCCCAAGAAAAATGGCCAGGACCGGAATGCCGATCCTGACCGTGTTGGCTGACAATCGGGCCATGCTCAGGGCAGTTCGATTGTCTTGAGGGAGACCCCGGCCGTTCCACGCACCAGCATCACGGCGTGGGCGTCGCCCAGCTTGGCCAGGTGCTCAACTCCGACATGCTGCTTCAAGGTCTCGTATTTCAACCCCGCCGTGTCAGCGACCCGGGCGGAGATGGCGTCAACCGACTCGATGTTGTCGAGGCCCACCTTCATCACGCCGCGGGCGCTGTTGGCCATCAGCGCGAATGGCTTGCCGTCCTTGGAATAAACGAGGATGTCGAGAGGACGGTTCCGGTTTCCCAGTTCCGCCACCGTCTTGCCCTTCACCTTGGCGCCATCCTGAAGTTCCGAGACCGGAATGCGGACGAGGGGCGTGCAGGTGTATGCGGCGAGGATCTCTTCCTTGCCGTTGATTTCCACCGTGGTGAAGGTGCGCACGGGCGCGGCGGTCTCATACTTGCCGTGGGCGCCATGATAAATCTGGATGCCCGCGGAGGCGGTCTTGCCGTCGAACGGCAGCGCGATCTTCCTCAGCGTTGAGGCGAACTCCTCGTTGGAAAGGCCGGCGACGAACAGCTTGTCCTTCACCACCTTGAGGCCGGTGATCGCCTCCATCCGCTTGGCGCCTTCTGCGACCGGCTTGCTCAGCTCGGCCTTGGCATGGGGCACCGAGGCGAGCGCCACTTCCTTGAGTTCGCCACCGGCCCCGACGGACAGGATCACCGGGATGGCGCCGGGACCCTTGCCGCGGGAAACCGACAAGTACACCTTGTTCGATTCGGGATTCACCGCGATGTCGTTGACCTGGACATCGGCTTCCTTGGTTCCCAACAGGGCGGCCAGCTTGCCGCTGAGGTTTTCGATGTTCACCGGAGCCGGCTTCGAGGCGGCGGTGTCGCCGGTGCCGATGGCGTAGACCGCGGCGGCCTTGGGATCGCCCACGAACAGCACGCCCTCGGGGCCGAAGGTGATCGGGCCGGTGGACTGAAGCTTCACCTCGCCGGGCTTGAGGCTGTCGGTGAGCGGGCCGGCGCGCAAGGTGCCAGCCATGGAAATGGCGCCCGCCAAGGCGCCGGCAAACAACATGTTCCTCAACCAGTCGCGCAACATCGAAGACTCCGGGGATGGGGTGCGTGAGGGGCGCCGGAACGGCCGGCGTGTCCATCAAGACTTGGCGAACCGGAGTTGTTTGTCAATGGGCTGGTGGCCCGTCGAGGCCTTCATTGTCAGGAAACCATATCCTGAAGGAATCCTCATGTTTTTGCGGATAATACGATGCTTGCCTGGCTGCTGACAGTTTCTTGCGTGATGGCTTCCGATCATCCCTCGGTGGTCCTCATTTTCTGCGACGACCTCGGGTACGCCGACATCGGCGCCTTCGGGGCCAAGGGCATCCGCACGCCCCACCTCGACAAGCTGGCCTCCCAAGGGAGGGCCTTCACCAATTTCCATGTGGCCCAGCCGGTCTGCTCCGCCTCGCGCGCCGCCTTGCTCACCGGGTGCTACCCCAACCGTATCGGCATCCATGGCGCGCTCGGACCCGGCGCCAAGGTTGGCATATCCGCCCGGGAAACCACGCTGGCGGAAACTCTCCGCGACACAGGATACGCCACGGCATGCCTCGGCAAATGGCATCTAGGTCATCACCCTGGGTTCCTGCCGGCCAACCATGGGTTCGACCGCTATTTCGGACTTCCCTACTCCAACGACATGTGGCCTTTTCATCCCGAGGCCAGGAAAGGCGCCTATCCTTCCCTGCCGCTCATCCGTGACCTGAAAATCATCGACCCGGCCGTCACCCCCGAAACCCAGGCCACGCTCACGGCGCGCTACACGGAGGAGGCCGTCCGCTTCATCGGCGACAGCCGGGGCAAGCCGTTCTTCCTTTACCTGGCCCACTCGATGCCGCATGTTCCGCTTTTCGCCGGGAAGGATTTCTCCGGGAAGTCTGGCAAGGGAGTTTTCGCCGATGTCATTGAGGAAATCGACGCCTCGACGGGAAAGATCCTCGACGCGCTCGACCGCGACGGCCGGGCCAGGGACACCATCGTGATCTTCACATCCGACAACGGCCCGTGGCTCAGCTATGGCGACCATGCCGGCTCGGCGGGCCCCCTGCGGGAGGGCAAGGGCACGACATGGGAGGGAGGCGTGCGCGTCCCGTGCCTGATGAAGTGGCCGGGAAAGCTGCCAGCGGGAACACGATCGAACGCCATGGCCATGACGATCGACCTGCTGCCGACCATCGCCGCGTGGACGGGGGCCAAGGTTCCGGCCGGCACGATCGACGGCAAGGACATCGGCCCGCTGCTTTCGGGCGCCCCGGGAGCCGTCAACCCCCATGACGGATACGCTTACTACTATGAGAACAACCAGCTCCAGGCCGTGGTCACCGGCGACGGCCGTTGGAAGCTGGCGCTTCCGCACACCTTCCGCACGCTCGATGGCAGGCCGGGCGGCACCGGTGGCGTTCCCGCCCGCTACAGCCAGAAGAAGATCGCCAATCCCGAGCTTTACGATCTTGAAAACGACCTTGGTGAATCCCGCGATGTGGCCGATGCCAATCCAGCCATCGTGGCCCGGCTCCAGGCGTTCGCCGAGCGCATGCGCGCCGAATTGGGCGACAGCCTCGCGAACCGCAAGGGCGCCGGAAACCGGCCGGCCGGCATGACGCAGTGAAGCTGTCGCCCCTCACGGAAAGGAAACCTGCCTGTCCCTTGCCGCCTCAAGCAGTTTCAGGAACAGGGCCCGGGGCACATTGATGGCGCCGAGTGACTCCGTGTGGCTGTTGAGGATTTGCGCGTCGAGGATCACGAATCCGCGTTCGCGCAACCGGCCCATCAGGAAGGCCAGGGCCGCCTTGCTCGCGTCGGAGACCGTTGAAAACATGCTTTCGCCCGCGAAGATCGCGCCCGTGCGAACCCCGTAAAGCCCGCCGACCAACTCCCCGTCCCGCCATGCTTCCACGCTGTGGGCGTGCCCGGCCCCGTGCAGTTCGGTGTAGGCGCGGATCACCTCCGGTCCGATCCAGGATCCTTCCTCCCGGTGCGAGCATCCCTCAATCACCCGCGTGAAGGCCGCGTCGATGGTGAAGGAAAAGGCGCCCGAGCGCATCGTGCGCGCCAGGCGGCGGGGCACATGGAAGTCTTCAACGATGAACACGGCGCGGGGGTTGGGAGACCACCACTGGATGGTCTCGCCGGGATTGAACCAGGGAAAGATGCCGCTTCGGTAGGCCCGCAGGAGGGTCGCCACGGAAAGGTCGCCGCCGAAGGCCAGCGGTTCATGGGCGGGGGCGGAGGAAGGGTCGGGAAAAGCGGGCATGGTTGTGGTTCCGCCCCCGCAGAGGGGCGGAACCGGAGCCAACGCTTAGCGGGTGGTGACGACCGTTCCGCGTTCCTTGCCCTGCTTCACCAGGATGGCGCCGTCGTAGGCGTCCTTCTTGTTGCTGATGATCACATAGCCAAGGCCGTTCTTCTTGAACATTCCGTCAAGGGCTTCGGCGAGCGTCACATCCTTGCCGGAGTAACTGAGCTTGCCGTTCTGGCTCACGCCGCCCTTGGTGTCGAGCTGGATGAAAACTCCCTTGACCTGCTCCTTCAGTTCGCCGACCGCCTCCTTGAGGATGGTGTCGGTGAACTCGACGGAAACCTTCGACTTGAGGGCGTCCTGCGTCTTCTTGGCCTTGTCGGTCAGCTTGTCGGTGCTCTTTTGGCCATGGACCTCGGAAACACCGGCAAGGAACACAAAGGCGGCGATCGCAAGGGAGAGGGCGGCCGCTCGGGGAAGCTGGAACACGAATGAACCTCCAGGATGCACGGGGAAAATTGGGCGTCCAACCATTCGAACGCCCATGAAGCATTGATTTTATCCCTCGCCGGTGGCGTTGCAAATCCGTCGGCCGGCAACGGCAGTTGATTCCGCCCGCCGGGGCGGAATATAACCGGGCCACACCGGGGTCTGTGACAGCAGGGAGGCTGGGGGTCCCGTCGTGGCATTCGTGGGAAGGATCCCGTGGGCCCCGCGTCCGTCACCTTGGCCGCCAGCGCCCTTCCCGGCATCGACCGTTGGGAGGATGTGCTGTCAGGGGCCGCCAAGGGTCCCGTCGCCAGCCTCAAGCGCTGGGCGTTGTGGGCCGCGAGCCTCGCCTATGGCATCGGCTGCCGCTGGCACCGGTTTTCCTACCAATTCGGCCTGAAACGCCCCTTCCAGCTTCCGGTTCCCGTGGTCAGCATCGGCAACCTCACGGCGGGCGGCACCGGCAAGACGCCCATGGTGGCTTGGGTTGCCAGGCTCCTCCGCGAGGAGGGCCTCATGGTGACCATCCTGTCGCGGGGGTACGGTTCGGTGGACGGGGCCGCCAACGACGAGGCCCTGGTCCTGGCCGATCTCTGCCCCGATGTGCCACACCTCCAGGGGCCCGACAGGGCCGTGATGGGGCTGACGGCGATTTCCGAGCTGGGCGCCTCAATCTTGGTTCTGGACGACGGATTCCAGCATCACAGGCTCAAGAAAGACCTTGAAATCGTTTTGGTGGACGCGACTTGCCCATGGGGCCACGGGCACCTCCTGCCCCGGGGTTTGCTGCGCGAACCGCGGGCGGTGTTGGCGCTTGCCGACGCCGTGGTGCTCACGCGCTGCGACCTGGCCGACGGCCGGTCGCTCGATGAACTCAGGCGAAAGGTCGGGAGGTTGGCGCCGGGCAAGCCCGTGCTGCTTTCCAACCACCGGCCCGCGTCGATCACGAGGGAATCGGGCGAGACGCGTCCCGCGGACTGGCTCAAGGGGCGGGAGGTGGCGGCGTTTTGCGGGCTGGGGCGTCCCGCGGCGTTCCGGGCCACGCTCGAGGCCGCCGGGGCGCGGGTCATCGCCTGGCGCGAGTTCCCCGACCATCATCCCTACTCGCGCGATGACATCCGCTCGCTGCGGGAATGGGCCGCGGATCTTCCCGGGGACACCGCCGTCCTCTGCACGCACAAGGACCTGGTCAAGGTCCGGCTGGACGAGCTCGCGGGAAAACCGCTGTGGCGACTCGACATCGCCCTGGAAATATCGGATCCGGAACAGGCGCTTCCCAGGCTGCTTGCCCCCCTGGCCCGAAGGGCGGACGAGATCGAGCGGCGCCGCGACGAGGAAGAGGGCGGGGAGACCGAGCCATGAAGAGGGACCGGATACCCAAGCCGATGGACCTGGACGGACTGCGAACCTATCCGCTGTCAGGCAGGCCGTCGAAGGTGTTCGCCGAGGAACTGGGCCGGCCGGTGGGAGCCGACGCGTCCATCGCCGATTTCATCGCCTCGCTTCCCGCGCAACTGGCGGGCAAGACCCTTCTGCGGGTCCGCGACGAGTTGTGCCGGGCCCGCGACGAGGGGAAAACCGTGGTGGCGGCCCTGGGCGGCCATGTCATCAAGACCGGCTGCGCGCCCTACCTCATCGACTGGATCAGGCAAGGCGTCGTCACCGCCGTGGCCATGAACGGCTCGGTGGCGATCCACGACTACGAACTCGCCGCCGTCGGGAAGACCAGCGAGGATGTGGGGGCGGTGCTCAACGCCGGCAACTTCGGCATGGCGCGTGAGACCGCCGACGCCATGGCGCTGGCGGCCCGCCGGGGCGCCACGGAAGGGTTCGGCCTGGCCCTGGGAGACCTGCTGGCCGAGGCCCGCGACCGCGGCGCGCTCGCGCACCCGGAGGCCAGCCTCGTGCTCGCCGCGCGAGACGCGGGCATCTCGTGCACCGTTCATGTGGCCATGGGAACCGATGTGGTTCACATGCATCCGCAGGTGTCGGGAGCGGCGCTTGGCGAGGCGACCCTCACCGATTTCCGCCGGCTTTGCGCCGTCGTCTGCGGCCTGTCGGGGGGAGTCTGGCTCAACCTCGGCAGCGCCGTCGTGCTGCCGGAGGTCTTCCTCAAGGCGGTGAGCGTGGCCCGCAACTTCGGCCACGACCTCGCCGGGCTTGTCGCGGTGAACCTCGACAAGGAATCGAAGTACAGGACCTTCACGAATGTGATGAGCCGGCCGGCCTCGGTGGGCCTGGAACTCACCGGCCACCATGAGATCCTGCTGCCCCTTTTGCACGCGGCGGTGGCTTGCAAGGCAGTTTCAGCCGGCACGGCCCGCAGGGCGGCCTGAGGGCGGGAGGCGCGTCATGAACGGCACGACTTCGGAATTGACCGAACTGGTGGCCAGGCTGGGGGAACCCGGCGTCCTGGTGCTCGGCGACCTCATGCTCGACAGGTATGTCTGGGGCGATGCCGAGCGCATCAGCCAGGAGGCGCCGGTGGTGCTGCTGCGCGCCGACCGCCGCGAGGAGCGGCTTGGAGGCGCCAGCAGCGTGGCCATGATGCTGGCGGCGCTGGGGGCGAAGGTCTCCATCGCCGGCCTCGTGGGCGGCGACGCCGACGGCCTCCGCGTCCGCGCCATGCTTGACGGCCTCGGCATCGACCACGCCGCCGTCCTCACCGACACGGCAAGGCCCACCACGGTGAAGGAACGGTACATCGGCAGGGCCCAGCAGAAGCACCCCCAGCAGATGATCCGCGTCGACTATGAGACGCGCGAGTGCGTCTCGGGCGAGCTGGAGGACAGGCTGGCGGACGCCGTGGTCGCCAAGGCGATGGCCGCCGACATCGTGCTGGTGAGCGACTACGACAAGGGCGTCTGCTCGCCCTCGCTGCTGCCCCGGCTGACGGCGGCATGCCGCGCCGCCGGCAAGCGCGTCGTTGTCGATCCCATCCGGGGTGGCGATTATTCCAAATACCGCGGCATGTCGTCGATGACGCCGAACCGGCTCGAGGCGGGCCTGGCCACCCGGTCGTCCATCGTCGACGGGCCAAGCGCTCTCGCCGCGGCGCGCACGCTGCGGGAATCGCTCGGCCTCGAGGCCGGAATCGTCACGCTCGACAAGGAGGGCATGGCGCTCTGGGACTCGTCCGGGGGCAGCCTGTATCCGGTGAGGCCCCGGCAGGTGTACGACATCACGGGCGCCGGCGACATGGTCCTTGCCGTCT
>JAGWVO010000466.1 GCA_018970845.1 Planctomycetota bacterium | reverse complement strand
GTTCGACTATGTCGCACTGGGAGATTGGCACGGTTGCCGGGAGGCGGGCATGGGAGGCAAGGCCTGGTACAGCGGTACCCACGAGACTGACCGCTTTCCCCGGTGCGACGATTATTCTCCGGGACACGCGCTTGTTGTGAGGGCCATGCGAGGCGGCGCACCCGTCGTGGAACGGGTGGGCACCGGACAGTCCTCATGGAAAAGGCTGGTCATGAGCCTTTCGGACGACTCGGACATCGCCAAGATCGAACCCGCCGCCTCGGCCCTGTTTCCCAAAGGGATGCCAGGCCACTTGCTTCACCTGACAATTTCAGGTCCCGTCAGCCTGCAAGGGGAAACAGCTCTGGCCAATGTGCTTGAGAAGCTCAGCGCCCGACTTCTGGGCCTGAAGCTGGAAAACCAGACGGTTGCCGCACCCAGCCCCGCCGAAATGGAAAACTTGATCGACAAAAGGCTCAATCCCCTTCTGGGCGGCTTGGCCGCCCGCCTGCTCGCCATTCAGACTGGCCCCGACGCGGCCAAGGCCAAATTGGCGCTCCGCGAACTTTACCGACTCGCCATATCCTGAAGCACGGAGGATTTCACATGAGATTCCACAGCGTCAAGGTGTCCAATTATCGGATCCACAAGGACCTGCAAGCCGATTTCGCGGACGGATTGACCCTGATCGCCGGACCGAACGAATCAGGCAAGAGCACGCTCGTGGAAGCGATGCACATGGGCCTTTACCTCAGGCCGACCGCCGCTGGCGAGGCGCACAAGTTAATGCTTCACTCCGATTCCCAGGCAGGGAATCCCGAGGTGGAAATCACCTTCTCGGCGAAAGGTCGGCGTCATGTGGTGCGGAAGGTCTTCACGGGCAAAAACACGGCCAATATTTTCCTGCAAACGCAGGGCGCCCCCCCGTGTTCTGGCGGCGACGCAGAGGCGCGCTTGGCGGATTTGCTGGGCATCGACAGCCTGCTGGCGGCCAATACCATCGAAGGCCAAGCCAAGAAGGATGGGCATTTGTGGGTGAGGCAAGGCGACGCGATCAAAGCCCCAGCCAATTTCGTGCCGGGCGGGAATGAATTGCTCAAGCTGCTCCATTCCAGAGGGGCGGCGGGACTGGTCATGTCGGAAACCGACAGGCGCACCCTGCAACGGATCAACGAGGCGGTGGCATCCTCCTTTACGGACAAGGGCAATAAGCCCAAAAAGAATTCCGAGTTGGGAATGGCCGAGAACGATCTGAGATCGGCCACACAGTTGCGAAGCGAAGCCGAGGCCCGACTCGCGAAGTTGGCAACCGCCTCATCTGCTGTCCAGCATGCCGAGGCCTCGCTTGAGTCGTCCACGGATGAATTGGCAGAAATCGATCGGCAATTGGCGGAAACGGAACGAAAGCTGGCGTGCATCAAGCAGAAACGCGAGGAATTGGGTGAGCTGGATGTGCGGGCGAAAGAGGCCGCCGGAAAACTCCAAGCCCTAAAACAAACTGAAACCGAGCTGAAATTGAACCGTGACAAGCTTCAGAGGCTGAAAACCGAGCTGCAACCGCTGGCGGACAAGGTGACCCGCCTTGGTGAGGCTCTCGCCTCGGCCCGCGCCGCGATGGCGGACGCCTCCAACCGGCGCGAGGAGGCGGCGCAGCGAGCCAGGCAGGCGCGGGAACAACGCGAACTTTGCCAAGCCATGCTCGACATCCTTGAAAAAACATCTGAGAAGATGCGCCTTGAGGAATTGCAACGGCAAATCGACATAAAAAACGAAAAAATCGTGAAATTCCGTGCCGAGATCGCGCGGATTCCTGATGTATCCACAAGGGCCCTCAAGGGGCTAAGGCAAATTGAAGGTGATATTCGCGATCTGGAAATAAAACTTTCTTCCGCCGCCGTGGCTGTCAGCTTGCAGGACGGAGACGCTGCGCTGGACGGCGACGCGTTGGCGCGCGGGGAAACTCGCATCCTCACCCGCCCCAGCATGATCACCGTGGGCGGGCACACCAAGGTCCTGGTTACACCGGGTGGCAACGAAACCATCAGCCAGATTGAGGATGAGTTGCTCCAAAAGCGCGACAGCCTCAACCAGGAACTCGGCATCCTTGCCGTGGCCACTGTGAACGACGCGGAGGTGGCGGCCAACCGGTTGGCGGAACTCAAGTCGCAACTGAAGGCCGAGGAAAACAGCCTCGAGCTGTTTTCCAGCACCGAACCGCGGCACGAAGCCAAGCTACAAAAAACCCTCGCGGAACTGGAGAGACTCAAGCGGGCCTGGCAACTCGGAGGCAGCCCGGAACTCCCGGCGACCACCGCCATGGCCGCCGAACTTGCGACAGATGCCAAGGCCGATGTCGATGCCGCGGAACGCGCCGAAAACAACGCTGCAACCGATTGGACCTTCGCCCAAAACCGGGAGAAAGAAACCAGGGAATCGCTGGAGTCGGCAACAAGGGACAACGATTCCAAAAACCAGGAAGTCAGAGCCCTTGAGGCTGTTATCACCGACACTCTCCGCCGCAATGGAACCGACGAAGCCCGGGCCGGGGCGTTGGCCATCGCGAATTCAAGCGTGCAGGAAGCCAAAGCCAAGTTCGACGACGCCCGAGGCCAACTCGATGAACTGGCCCCTGTTGCCGTGGATGCCGACAAGAAGAGGCTTGATGCCAGCAGACTTGTCAAAATCCGGGCCATCGAAAACGCGAGGGACGCATTCAACCTCAACCGGGGACAACTCATTTCCGATGGAGTGGAAGACCCGGCTGAAAAGGCATCGGCTGCCAGGGCCGCCTTTGACCGGGCTTTCCAAAGGGAAAAGTCGGCGAGGGAAAAAGCGGACGCGATCCTCTTCCTCGCGCAACTGGCCGAGGAGGAACAAGCAGCCATCAACACCGAACAAGGCAAGCCACTTATTGAAAAAATCAACCGCTATCTCT